>NZ_JBBNJW010000003.1:0-263449 GCF_040093305.1 Collinsella sp. CLA-AA-H302 | reverse complement strand
CGATTGGGACAGGCGGGCCTTCGAGACCGAGCGCAAAATGGATTCTAAAAAACACCTTGCCAAATAGGAGCGTCAGGACGCAAAGAGGCTCCGCAGCGCGAAGCGCGATGCGGAGCCTCTTTGCATGTCCGAGGACGTTCCGGAGAGAAACCCCCGTCACGCCCCCGGATTCCCGGTGGGAGTTCTAGACCTTGTCGGCCTTAGTACATACCGCCGCCCTGCTGACCAGCGGTAGCAGCAGCGATGGCGTCCTCAAGCTGAGTGTTCTTGGGCACATCGGAGACGGTGGCCTCGGTGATGAGGATCAGGCTGGCGACAGAAGCAGCGTTCTGCAGGGTGACGCGGCTGACCTTGACGGGGTCGAGGACGCCCATCTCGATCATGTCGCCCCACTCGCCGTTGGCAGAGTTGAGACCCTGGCCGGCGGGCAGCTCGGCAACCTTGTCGACCACGACAGCACCCTCAAAGCCAGCGTTCTTGGCGATGGTAGCGACCGGAGCGGTCAGAGCCTTCTTGACGATGTCGACGCCGATCTTCTCCTCGGGGTCGTCGAGCTCAACGGCATCGAGCGCAGGAGCAGCGTCCATGAAGGCGACGCCGCCGCCGGCGACGATGCCCTCCTCGACAGCAGCGCGGGTAGCCTGCAGGGCGTCCTCGACGCGATGCTTGATCTCCTTGAGCTCGGACTCGGTAGCAGCGCCGACCTTGATGACGGCAACGCCACCGGAGAGCTTGGCCAGGCGCTCCTGGAGCTTCTCGCGGTCGAAGTCAGAGGTGGTGTTCTCCATCTCACCCTTGATCTGAGCGATGCGGGCGTCGATGGCCTCCTTGGAGCCAGCGCCGCCGACGACGACGGTATTGTCCTTGGAGATGGTGACGGACTTAGCGGTACCGAGCATATCGGCGGTGATGTCAGCGACCTTCACGCCCAGCTCGTCCAGAGCGGCCTGGCCACCGGTGAGGACGGCGATGTCCTCGAGGATGCGCTTGCGGCGATCGCCGTAGCCCGGAGCCTTGACGGCGCAGACGTTGAGGGCGCCGCGGATCTTGTTGAGGACCAGGGTAGGCAGAGCCTCGCCGTCGATGTCCTCAGCGATGATGAGCAGGCCACGGCCGGCGCGCTGGACAGCCTCGAGAACAGGCATGATGTCCTGAACGCTGGAGATCTTCTGGTCGGTGATGAGGATGTACGGATCCTTCATCACGGCCTCCATGCGGTCGTTGTCCGTGACGAAGTAAGCGGAGACGTAGCCCTTGTCGAACTGCATGCCCTCGACGGTGTCGATGGTGATGTCGAACGTCTGGGAATCCTCGACGGTGATGACGCCGTCCTTGCCCACGACCTCCATGGCCTCGGCGATCTTCTCGCCGACCTCGGGGTCACCGGCAGAGATGGTACCGACGGAAGCGATCTGCTCCTTGGTCTCGACCGGCTTGGCCTGCTTCTTCATCTCGGCGACTGCGGCGTTGACAGCCTTGTCGATGCCGCGACGGATGGCCAGCGGGTTGGCGCCAGCGGCGACGTTGCGCAGACCGTCGTTGACGATGGCCTGGGCGAGCAGGGTTGCGGTGGTGGTGCCGTCACCCACGGTGTCGTTGGTCTTGGTGGCGACCTCCTTCACCAGCTGGGCGCCCATGTTCTCGATGTTATCCTCGAGCTCGATCTCCTTAGCGACGGAAACGCCGTCGTTGGTGATGGTCGGGGCACCGAACGTGCGCTGCAGAGCGACGTAGCGACCCTTGGGGCCCATGGTGACGGTAACGGCGTCGGCCAGAGTGTTGACGCCCTTGGCGAGCTTGGCGCGGGCATCGGTGTTGAACGTAATGTTCTTTGCCATAGTGGGTAATCCTCCAAAAGAAATGTGACTCGCGTCGCCGCTTCCGAGTCCTATGCGGCGGGCGCGTTCAAAGACGAATCAGAGATTCTGACGAGACTAGGCCTCGACGACAGCGTAGATGTCGTCGGCGCGCATCAGCAGATACTTCTCGCCGTCGACCTTGACCTCGTTGCCACCGAACTTACCGTAGATGACAACGTCGCCAACCTTGACGTCCATGGGGATGCGCTCACCCTTGTCGTTGACCTTACCGGCGCCAACGGCAACGATGGTGCCGCGCTGCGGCTTCTCCTGAGCGTTGCTGGCGATGTACAGACCAGAGGCGGTCTTCTGCTCGGCCTCGTCGGGCTTGACCAGGACGCGATCTGCAAGCGGCTTCAAAGACGACATGCTTGTTTCCTCCTTTTTGGGCCGCACGGTTGAGCCGTGCGGGTTTCCCTACTTCGTTTGCGTACGCGTTGAATGGTACCCACGAATGGCGGGTTATACAACACGGAGTCAAAAAATCTTATTTTTTGGCACTTAGATTTTCTGAATGCCGGGGGATAACTTAGCGATGCCTCCCGTGTGGCTCCGGAGGGGCGGGGCATAAGGTTTCCTGCTCGGGCAGTCCTGCTCGCACGAAGGCCACATTAAGTGGCCTTCGGCTCGTGCGGAACTCGCGATAAACCTTATGCCCCGCCCCTCCGGAGCCACACGGGAGGCAGGTTAACTAATTCGGGCCCGGCATTCAGAAAAGTCAGTGCAGCAAAATGGCGATGCGGATGGGGTTAGTGCTCGTAGATCAGGTTGCCGGCTAGGTAGGTTGCTTGGACTTGAGTGGCCTGGAGATCCTGGGGGTCGATGGTGAGCGGGTTTTGGTCCAGAACTACCAGGTCGGCGTATTTACCGGGCTCCAGGCTGCCGAGATTTTGCTCGTCACCTGCTGCATAGGCGCTGCCCAGGGTGTAGTTGCGCAGGGCCGTTGCCGCGTCGATACGCTCGCTCGGCAGCCAGCCGCCCTCGGGCCAGTGGCTGCGAGGGTCTTGGCGCGTGATAGCCGTGTAGAGCACGTTCATGCTGGTAACGGCTGTGATGGGGCTATCGGTACCGAAGGCCTGGCGGATGCCGCGCTGCTTATAGGTCGCAAACGGCCACATGATGCGGCTGCGCTCAAAGCCCAGGTCGCGCTCCGGGCCACCCGGGTCGAGCGTGATGTGGCAAGGCTGGCTCGAGGCAATGACGTTGAGCTTGCGCAGACGATCGATGTCCTCGGGCAGCAGATTCTCCAAATGCTCAAGCGTATTGTGGCCGTGCTTGGGCAGGCCGTACAGGTCGGCGGCCTCCTCAAAGATATCGAGCGCGGCATGGATGGCGCCATCGCCGATGACGTGGATGCGCACGGTATGGCCGCGCTCGGCTGCCGCCAGAACCAGCTTGCGCATGCGCTCGGCGGGAACCGTCAGACGACCCTGGTCGCCCGGGAAGCGCGGGTTGGTATAGGGATCGGTGAGGTATGCGGTATGCTCGCTCGACACGCCGTCGAAGAACTGCTTAAAGCCCGGCGCCGAGAGCAACGCATTGTTTGCATAGCGGGCCTGAAGTTCTTCCAAGCGCGATTGGTCATCCAGCAGCGTGGGAAACAAATGGGCGCGGATGCCCAGCTTGCCGGCTGCCTGCAGTTTGTCGTAGACATCGTCGCGGATAAAATCGCAGCCCGGCATGGGCATGAGCGACATGTCGCAGATCGAGGTGATGCCCTGCTCGGCCATACGCCTCATTTGATCGGCGTAAGCGCTTGCAATGCGATCCTCCCCCAGCCACTCAAGGCAGCGCGGAAGCAGCTGCATAGCGGCCGCCTCGTGAGCGATACCCGTGAGCTCGCCGTTTGCATCCTTGTCGTAGCTACCACCCGCCGGAGGCTCGCTGTCGCGTGTCACGCCGAGGGCTTCGAGTGCGCGGCTGTTGAGCCACAGCGTGTGCCCGTCGCCCGAATACATAACGCAGGGACGATCGGGGAAGGCCGCATCGAGCGACGCCTTGGTGGGATGCTCGGGCGGGTCCCAGCGGTAGTCGCGCCAGCCCTGCGTCACAACCCAGGCGTCGTCCGGCAGGCCCTGGGAAAACTCGAGCGCGTGCTGTACCAGCGCCGCCTCGGACGTGCCCATATCCATGAGCATGTACGGCGAGGAGCCGACCGAGGTATGGAAAAAGTGCAGGTGCGCGTCATGGAATCCGGGGCAGACAAACTGCTCGCCATAGTCGATGACCGGCGTGGCTGCAGGTGCGGCGGCAATCACATCATCGGGCTTGCCGACCGCGACAATACGGTCGCCCGCGATGGCGATCGCCAGCTCGCGGGCGGTATCGACGCCGTCCTGCGCGGTGAACACGTTTTTAGAGCGAATGATTCGATCGATATATTGCATGGGCATCCCCATCTCTGGCAGGAAATTCAACACCCCCGAGTGTACTCCCCCGCCCCTGTTACAAAACGGCAAGCGGCAAACGGCATCTTTGCCAGGCCAAGTGGCAGGTGGCATACTGGAGGGAGTCTGTACGAATTGCGCGATGGCACAGCAAGGAGCAAATCGACCATGACGAAGACCAAGGCACAGCAGATTATGGCGGCGACCGAAGTGCGCGCGGCTGACGACGTCACCGCAGCCATCCAAGATATCGCTGCCGAGTTTGAACCCTACATCATTAAGCAGCGCCGCCACTTCCATAAGCACCCGGAGCTGAGCCTCGCCGAGGAACGCACGACATCTGACATCGCCAACCAGCTCGACGCCATGAATATCCCCTACGAGCGTCCCCTCAAAACGGGCCTGGTGGCAACCCTTCGCGGCACCGCGCCCGATGCCTACCGCGAGGACGGCACGCCGCGACGCCGCATCCTACTGCGCGCGGATATCGACGCGCTGCCCGTCACCGAGCAGACCGGCGAGGAGTTCGCCAGCGTCAACGAAGGCTGCATGCACGCCTGCGGTCACGACTGCCACATCGCCATGATGCTCGGCACACTGCAGATCCTGCGCCATATGACCGACGACATACACGGCGAGGTCCGCATCGTCTTCCAACCCAGCGAGGAAAACGGCCAGGGCGCCAAGCTCATGATCGGCACGGGCGTACTCGACGGCGTCGATGGCGCCTACGCCGCTCACATCTGGAGCGAGGTCGACGCCGGTACCGTGAGCTGCGAGCCCGGTCCGCGCATGGCCAACACCGACTGGTTCCGTATCGACGTCCGCGGCACCTCGTGCCATGGCGCCATGCCCCAGCGCGGCCACGACGCCGTTATGGTTGCCGCCGAAATCGTCAACGCCCTGCAGACCATCGTCTCGCGCGAGATTAGCCCCTACGAGCCGGCGGTCATCACCGTCGGCGAACTGCACGGCGGCACCGCGCGCAACGTTATCGCCGGCACGGCCTACCTCGCCGGCACGGTGCGCACCTACGGCGATTCGACCCACGAGGAAATGCCGGAGCTTATGCGCCGCATCGTGGAGCATACTGCGGCAGCCTTGGGCGCCGAGGCAGAGCTCACCGACTACACCATCGCCAACTACAAGGTCGAAAACGACGCTGCCTCGAGCGAACGCTGCCGCCAAGCCGTGGTTAAATGTCTGGGCCCCACCGGCCAGGGCCATTACCGCGGCACGCTTTCGGGCGAGGATTTCTCGGAGTACCTGCGCCGTGTTCCGGGCGTGCTCGCCTTTGTAGGTACGCGCAACCCCAAGATTGGCGCCACGTTCGCCCAGCATTCCTGCTTCTACAAGATCGACGAAACCGTGCTGGCAAAGGGCTCCATGGTGGCCGCCCAGTATGCCATCGACTTTTTGGCCGAGCCCACGCAAGAGGAGCTCGATGGCCCCGCGATCACCGCGGTCGCCGAAACCAACCCCGACTTGGCCGCCAAGTTGCGCTCTGCCAAGGCCACGTCCGCCGAGGCCCGCGACGCCATCCATGATGCCCGCACGGCTCGTCATGCCGCGATCAAGGGCATCCACGAAGCTCGCGCCGCCGCTCGTCACGAGGATAAGCACGACGAGTAGTCGTCACACCCACCCATAACAGCCTGGCTAAAGCAAAGCGGGGGCGGACGTTTCGACACGTCCGCCCCCGCTCATTTGTCAAGCGTTATTTCTACCCCGTCCCCAAATGGCAGGCAGCATGGCTACTCGTCCTGAGGGTCCTCGTCGGAGCTTGGCTCGGAAGCCGGCTCAGGCTCAGGTGCAGGTGCCGGCTCAGGTTTGGGTTCAGATGCCGTCTCAGGCTCGGACGCCATCTCAGGCTCGGGCGCCGGCTCAGGCTCGGGCGCCGGCTCAGGCTCGGTCGCGGGCTCGGGTGCAGATGCAGGTGCCGGCGAAGCATCAGGAGCACTATAACCCGAAGAAGTGGACTTCTTCTCAAACGGCAGCACAAAGGTCAAAACGTCGTCCTTATCCTCGTCGGCCCACTCGCTTGCGTAGCGCGCAACCCAATAGCCAACGGCACGGTGCTTGAGCATCTTGCCAAAGACCGTAAGAAATACGGTGACGAAAGCGACCAGCACCAGGAACAGCACGAGTATAAGGCCACCACCGGAGACAATCGCCTCGATACCCGTGGGGCGATAGTAATAGCCGTACGCGCCAATTCCGGCGATGGCACCAAAGACGACCGTCAAGATCCATGTGACAACGTTGGCGACCAGGCCCGTCAAAAACTCGGGAAGGAACGAAGCACAGAACAGCTTGGTCTTGTTGTGCTTAAACGTCGCCCAAACCTTGTCGAGCGAAAACGCGCTCTCGACGCGACCGGTCACCGCAAAGTGCATCACGGCGATGTCGGCGAACATCTTAAAGAAGACCCCCAAGACCGCCGTGGCAATCATAGCCAGGACAAGCAGGCCAAGCGAGCCAAACAGCGCTGCCTCGAGTGCATAAGAGCCGTAATACGAATACGAGCCCGCGGCGCCAATTACCACGCTCTCCACCAGCGAAAGCACTACACCGATAACGGGAATGGCAGCGATAACCTCGAGCACGACCGAGATAACGCTCGAAAAGACTCCGAGGCCAAACGACGTGGAACGCATGAGTGGACGATCCATACCGTCATCAACCTTGAGCGACAGATCGCGACCCCACTCAATACCAAAGCCGGAACCACACACGCTCGCAATGCAAGCTGCCAAAAAGCCGATGGCAGCTGCAATGCCGCCAATAACGGGAATAAGCAGCACAAGTACCGACACGACACAGATAAGCGCCGGCAAAAAGGCGATCTGGCACACGCGCTGCAGCACGCCCGGAGTCTTGGTCATATCTTGGAACGCCTGAGCCACACAGCCCTTTGGCGCATTCGCCACGGGCGGTTGAGGGGCAAACTGCTGAGGCTGAGGCTGACCCTGAGGGGCAGAGGCTGCGGCACCGGCATTGGGGGCACCACACGCGCCGCAGAACTTGTCGTTATCGCCCATGGGGGCGCCACACTGCGAGCAGAACATAGAATCATCCCTTCGTATCTTGAACGAATCACTTGGATCGCAAACGATGTCTTTAGCATCATTATTGCCCAATGTGGGGTCAAATACTCAAAGATGACCGATTTGCAAGGTACACGGCGCCAGCAGGCGGTTCGTTGAATACGTCTGCGTTAGTTCGTTCCGCGGAAACCCTTGCCGACGATCTCGGAGCTGTCGACAATCGTGATAAAGGCACCCGGATCGATCTCGCGCGCGTAGCGACGCAGTTGCACGGCCTCGCGACGGCTTAGCACGCTCATGATCACCGTCACGCACTTGCCCGAGAAAGCACCGTAGCCGCGGCTGATAGTCGCCGTACGGTTGAGATGCTTGACGATAAACTCCTCGACCTTAAGGGGCTCGGAACAAATGACTGTGCAGACTTTGCGCAGGTGAATGCTCTCGATGGCCTTGTCGACCACGAGCGTCTTGGCAAACAGGCCAAGCACGCAGTACAGGCCGACGCGCGGGCCATACAGGAAAGCCGCGATGGTCACGATGTCGATATCGACCAGCAGCAGGGCGCGGCCAATCTCGAGCGTTGTGCGACGTTTGAGGATCATGGCAAGAATGTCCGTGCCACCCGTCGAGGCGCCGATGTCAAAGACAATAGCGCTGCCGAGCGCCGGCAAGATGACGGCAAAGCATAGGTCGAGCCACATATCACCCGTCAGAGAGACATCGGTCGGAATGAAGAGCTCAAACAGCGAGACGTAGGCCGAAAGCGCAAACGAAGCGAAAACGCTCCACAGAATCGCCTTACGCTCCAAAAAGATAAAGCCCAGAACGACCAGGACCGCGTTGATAATCCACATAAAGACGCCGACGGGCAGAGTCGGGAACAACGTGGAGAGAATGACCGACACACCCGAGGTGCCGCCAAAAGCAAAGTGATTTGGGGTTTTAAACGCGACGATGGCAAAAGCCGTAAGAATCAGGCCCAGGTTGAGCTCGGCGAAAAAGCGCGGGAAGCCCGGCTCCTGGCTGCGCTTTTGGCCGGCACGCTCGCCGCGCTCGATATCGGCGCGATCGACTACGCGCTCCATCGGCACTACGGGAGGACGATGCACCTCCTCGGCAGCACGCGACGCCGCCTCTGCCGCAGCGGCCTCAATTGCCCATGCCTTGCTTTCTGTTTCGTGCTCGTCGGCCATTACGGCAACCCCTCGTTAACAATTTGGAAACATTGCGCCCATTAGAGTAACGCGGAACGTGGGGATTGCAACCCTTAGTTAGACGAGCGGTATGCCTACATCGGGAGCGTACGGAAACGGCCGGCCGCGCTTTTGCTTGCGCGGTCGGCCGTTTAACGTTTTCGCAGATAAAACCTGCCAAAAGAAACCTGTCCCTTTTTGGAAGGTTATTCGTGCTGGCTGGTGCGGTGCTCGTACTCCTCGGGGGTGATGACATCCTCGATGCGCAGGTTGACGCCTGCCACCTCAAGACCGGTCATCGCGGCAAGACGCTCGGTGACGCGCGCCTTAACGTCGTCAAAGATCGCAGGCGCATAGGCGCCGTACTCGATGATGACCGAGATGTTGACGACCACGCGATTGTCATCGGTGACCTCGACCGTCACGCCCTTGGTCAGATTCTCGGCACCAAACTGCTCCTGCACAAAGTGCATGAGGTTACCCTTCATGCCCAGAACGTGCGGAACCTCGCGGGTGGCCATGGCAACGATCTTCTCGATCACGCCGTTGGAATAGGTCAGCGAGTCCTCGGACTCGTCCGCTTCCTCGTCATCCTCATCCACATCGGACTCGGCCTCGACGAGCGCTTCATCCTCGAGCGTCACATCCTCGGCTTCGGCGACGACCGCCTCGTTCTCCTCGAGCTCGGTATCGGCCACATCGACCTTCGTATTAAAAGCCATGGTTCCTCCTTATGCCTGCCGCGGATGCGACAGTCGAATACATATTAGCGGCCGCTAAACAGACGGCCGAAGAAGTTGACGATCCCGTTCTCGCCGTCGCGAATTTGGCCGATCACAGCGCCGATCAGCACGAAGAATGCAATGACGAGCGTGTCCCACAGGCCCAACGTAAGTACCAGCACGGCGAGGATAAAGCCTGCCACGGCGCCGAGCGTAGTGTTGGGGTGGCGCACGGCGTAGCTCCAGATAGCAGCGCCCGTACCTTTGATGAGACCCATGGCCTCGTCAAAGTCGTTGGCGACGCTGTCGTGCTGCTCGCCGGCCTCGGGCTTGGTGTCGGCGGACTCGCCTGCCGGCATAGCGTTCTGATCGATCGTCAGGCGCGGCGTGCGGGCGGTCTTGTCTTGGTTGGTATCACTCACCGGAAACCTCCACGGTCTGGACGGTAGTCTTGGACGGCAAAAAACGGACGTGCGCGGTCGTACCCGGCGTGCCGAGCATGGTGTCGCAAGCTTCCTCGATGCGCTGCTGCATCGCGGTAGCCAGAGATGCCACGTCCTTATCGTCAAGCGCGATAGCCTCGACCTTAAATCGGACGTGCGAATCGTCGGGGCCTTGGACGCGGGCCTCGACATGCTCGACCATCACGCGGTCGTCGCGCTCGGCAGCAGCCCTAGCACACGAAGAAAGCGCCGCAAGGGTGACCTCGATATTGCGCTCCCCCGCCGGATGCACGCAGGACGGCTCGCGACGCGCGAACATCAGGCGGAAAAACCCGACGAGCACGCCAAGCGCCACGATGGCGGCGCACACCGTCACGACGACGCGAGGCATGGGGTCGCGCATCAGCAGCATAAAGCGATACGTATACGGCCCCCAAAACTGGCAGACAAGCGTACCCAGCGCCACGATGGCGGCGGCAAGATACACGATCGCTAGGGCTCGTTTGAGTACGCGCACGTGGCGCTCCCTTCAAATCTCGACTCTCAGAATGCAAAACGGTTCGCATCATTATAAAAGAGCCGGGTCCGGTGCTCTACGCACGCGGATCCGGCTCATCTATTCCACGAGGCTTGCATGCTCGCTTCATTATGCCCAGATATGCACGGCTTAACCCGTGCGGGCGCTACTCCTCCTCGAGGGCAGCGATGACCTCGTCGGTCATATCCATGGTGCTGTAGACGTCCTGGACGTCGTCGAGCTCCTCAAGACGGTCGATGAGGCGCTGGACCTTCTTGGCGTCGGCACCGGAGACCTCGGTCGGGGTGGTCGGGACCATGGTGGTCTCGGAGCCCTTGACCTGGATGCCCTGCTCCTCGAGTGCCTTGGAGACAGCCATGACGTCGTTGGCAGCAGTCCAGACGATCCACTCCTCGCCGGCGTCCTCGTAGTCCTCGCCACCGGCCTCGGCGATCGCCATCATAAACTCATCCTCGTCACCGGCAGCACCGTTGGCGATCATGGTCTCCTTCTTGGCGTTCTCGTCCAGGATCTCCTTGGCGACGACGATCTGGCCCTTGCGCTCAAACTGGAAGGCGACGGAACCGGAGGTGCCCAGGTTGCCACCAGCGTGGGAGAAGGCGGAACGGACGTCGGCAGCGGTGCGGTTGCGGTTGTCGGTCAGGCAGTCGACGTAGACGGCGACACCGGCGGGACCGTAGCCCTCGTACACGATGTTCTCGTAGACGGCGGCATCGGCACCCGAACCAAAAGCCTTGTCGATAGCGGACTTAATCTTGTCCTTAGGCATGGACTGAGCCTTGGCCTTGGCAACGGCAGCGGCGAGGCTGGCGTTGTTCTCGGGCAGCGGGTCACCGCCGAGACGGGCAGCAACGGTGATGTTGCGGCTGAGCTTGGAGAAGAGGGCGGAACGCTTGGCGTCCTGCGCGCCCTTACGATGCTTGGTTGTGGCCCACTTAGAGTGTCCGGACATACGTGTCTCCTATCGGTTTCGACCTAAAGCCCAGCGCAGATGCTCGGGCAATATAAACAAACGTCGTTATGATATACCTACTGGCCTGCGAGATAAACCCCAAAATGAAGGCGTCGTGATGATACAGCCCCTTGGTGCAAGGGGTTGGTGCAAAGTAACCTGCCCCCTTTGCACCAAGTTAGGACCAGAGGAGGTCGCTGCGGGTGATGGTGGCGCCGATGGCAAAGGGCATGCAGGCGATGACCGGATACAGGTAGCGCATGTAGGTCGAGCCGTTGCAGGGGCCGATCAGGCACACGGCGAGCACGCCCAAAAGCGGCACCCAAATGGCCAGCCCGCGCCACGAATGACGACGTAGCAGATAGACCACCACGGCGATCATGATCCACACGTAGGTGGCCGAGCTCATGGTGAGCGAGATAAACGGGATGCGTTGTACTGCCACGCGATACAGGTTGATCAGGTGGTCACACCAGCGCACGACCTTGCTATCGACCGGATGGAAGTCGAAGTACTTGAGGTTATCGGGCTTCGCCATAATCTCGGCACTGCGCGCCGTGCTGTAGACCCAGGCATCGCGAGCGCTCGGATAGAAGTACCCATAGTAGTTATTGATGAGCGCCGAGATATAGCACTCGGGATCCTTTTTGAACATCTGGGCCCACACCTCAAAATAGGCCTTGATGTCCTCCTGCGAGGCGTACTCATTGAAGCAGTTTTTGACGGCATCCGACTTATCCGGGTTGTAACGGCGGCCCAGATTCTCATACTTGAGCACCCGGTCGATCACGGCGCGCTCCTCGTCGGTCACCAAGCCGTCGCAAGGAGCCTCCACGATGGTGCCGTCCTCCTTAACCGTGGGGTTGACACCCGAGTTGAGGCCGTCGTGCTTTTGGACGAAACGAGCCGTCTGCTGGAACGGAATCGAGAGGATTTCGCGCTTGGAACCAGGCGTGATGTCGTGCGCCGGCATAAAGACCTTGGTGAAGTACATATTAGAGGCAAGACAGAGTGCAAGCACCGCGAGGACGCCAACCCAGCGGAAGCGCGAGATGGCGCCCGAAGGCGCAGCACCAGCCTGCTTGGCTGCACGACGAGCCGCATGTGCGTCCCATGCGCAAAACGCCGCCGCGATTACGCATGCCGCCAGGGGAAACACCAGGCCGCCGTTGCGCAGAAACGTGGAACCCATGGCACCCAGAGCGAGCAGCAGCCAGTCGTGGCGCGCAAAGAGCGCGGGGGCTTTCTCGCCCGCTCGCTCGACATTGGCATCACGACGGGGCAAGCCACATGCCACGAGCTTGACGGTCTGTACCAGCAGCACCAAAAACGCGTCGGCAAAGAGCACGTCTTTGGTGAGCAGGGCCGCGTAGTTAGAGAACATCGGCATAAACGCAAAGAACAGCAGGATCGTACCGCGAACCGGCAGGCTCACGCCCAGTTTGCGCAGCGACGAAATGGAATAGGCCATGCAGGCAGCCGTGATGACAAATTGAGCGCAGGTATAGATGATGAGGCCCGCGTTAGCGCTGTTGAACAGCGAAAGCCCCAGTTGAACGCACGAGCCGATAATGGCCGTGTGCACTACGGGATGGTGCCCGTTGAGCAGCACGTTGGGGTTGAGCAGGCGCAGGTAGTCGCTCGTGCCGTTGGGATAGTTGAACCACTGGCGAATCTGCGCACCCGTATCTCCCATAAAAAGGCCGGGCAGCGAAGCGATGAGCGTGGGCGCCCAGGCGATCATAAGCACCAGGAAGGGCCCGGCAAAGGGATGGACCGAGAGCACGGCGTGAGCCACACGCCATATGCGGCCAAAGTGCGCCTCGGAAAACGGGATGCGCCGAGAGCTCAGCCAATCTAGACGCTCAAAAGCCAGATAGAAGGCCACGATCGCCAGGAGCATCCAGCCCGCGCCGCCAATCCAGGCGCAGATGATGCGGGCCTTGTCGCCAAGAACAATCTCGGCCGAGTCGGCGAGGTCGTAGCTGCGGCCGAACACCATGCAGATGGCGAAAAACAGCGACGGCAGAATAATCGATGGGCGCCAGGTGTCGCCACGGCCAAAGAACACGTAGCGAAACGGCAGCGTGAGCAGGCAGGCAAGCGCAAGCAACATGACCGCGTCGGTATGGCCGGCAAACGAGAGGAGCACCTCGTAGCACACGTACAGCATGCCCGAGGCTTTGGGGTCAATCGCCAAGACTGCGTTGCTCGACACCGGGGCGGGATCGATGGAAAACGCCGTGGTCGCCAACAGCGCGAGCAGAAATGCGATGAGCGTCTGCTTGGCGGGGTAGCGCTTAAACCAGACGATGCGGGCAGCGTCGCGCGCAGCCGTTGTGGAGAGATCGGAATCCTTCACAGTCCGAAAGCCTTTCTAGAAACCTGCCAAAAAGGGACAGGTTTATTTTGGCAGGTTTTATCTGGGGAAACGTTATTGTTCTGTCATCGTTGCCCAGCAAACCACCACAAAGGTGCCTGTCCCCTTTGTGGTGGTTTTGGTGGTTAGGCGTCGAGATAGATGCGCTGGGGTCGATTGCGGTGTCGGGCGAAGATGATGAGCGCCAGGCCCGCAATAACGAGCGGAAGGCTCAGCAGCTGACCCATCGTGATGACGCCGCCCAGCAGATAGCCAAGCTGGGCGTCGGGCACGCGCACGAACTCGACGAGGAAGCGGACGATGCCGTAACCCATCACAAACACGCCCATAAACGTGCCCTGGGGCAGCAGCGGCTTTTTGCGGCTGAGCACCTGCAGAATGCAAAAGAGCACAATGCCCTCAAGAAATGCCTCGTAGAGCTGGGAGGGGTGACGCGACATATCGCCCGCGGTGCCACCGAAGACCACGCCCCAGGGCAGATCGGTCGGCTTGCCCCACAGCTCACCGTTGACAAAGTTGGCACACCGGCCCAGGCACAGGGCCAGCGGAGCGCCAATGACGGCAAGATCGGCCAACGTCCATGCGTCGAGTTTATACATGCGGCACACGATGATGCCGCCGATAATGCCGCCCACCAAACCGCCATGGAAGCTCATGCCGCCCTCGTTGGTGGCAAAGATCTCGAGCGGATGCGCCCAGTAGTAGCCGTCGCCGTAAAAGATGACGTAGAACAGACGGGCGCCAATGATAAGGCCAAAGACCACGCCGACCACGACACTCGTCAGGTCGTCAATCGTGATGTTAAAGCCCCAGCGACGCTGCGTGCGGTACATAACGACCGCCGTGAGCAGGGCGCCGACCACATAGGCCAAGCCGTACCAGTAGATGGTGATGGGCCCCGCCGAAATGGCGACGGGATCAAGCATATGGTAGAAGTCGTTGAGCATGTCGACCCTCCACAAATGCGGCCGCGGGCCTTGCGCTCGCAGCCGCATATTTGGGCGTAACGTCTATGCGGAGTATGCCGTCCGCAACTTTCACATCTTAGAACGGCGCGTACTCGTCGTACAGGTCGTCGGTCTCGCCGGAGGCATTGACCTGCTCGACACGGGTAACGCCGGGCACATGCTCCTTCAAGATGCGCTCAATACCCATGGACAGGGTCAGCGAGCTCATGGGGCAGCCGGCGCAAGCGCCCTGCAGCTCCAGCTTGACGACGCCTTCGTCGTCAACGCCCACATACTCCATATCGCCGCCGTCGGCCTGCAGGTTGGGGCGAATCTCTTCAAGAACCTTCTTAAGCAGCTCTTCGTTAACAGCCACAGGGGCTCCTTTCTCACAATAACGCGGGCGCGCCCGCGGACAGGGGCTATGTTACTACAGCCATGTACCCGCTCACGAGCCATCCATGCGCGCGGACACGACTTTCACGAGCAGCCAATTTGGGACGGGGCTCTTTTAGCTGCGTTCGTCGTCAGATAGTGACAACGCATATTACTGCCGAGCCTGTCCCCCGGTACCAATCTGGACATCGACGATAACCTGGCGGTAGCTGATGCCACAGGAGTCGAGGATGCGGCGGCTGATGCGTCCATCATCGGTGTCGGCGTACTTGTTGTCCAGGTAGACAACCTCGCCCACGCCCACCTGCGCCAGGATCTTGGCGCAGTCGTGGCACGGGAACAGCGTAACGTAGACCGTGGAACCCTCGAGATCCTTGAGCGAGCCGCGGTAGTTGAGCACGGCGTTGGCCTCGGCATGGACCACGTAGTTGTGCTTGTCCTGCAGCGGGTCGTCGCTCGTACCCCACGGGAAAAAGTCGTCGTTGAGCGCCGAGGGCGTACCGTTGTAGCCCACCGAAAGGATACGGTGGTTGGTGCTGGCGATGCACGCACCCACCTGCGTGTTGGGGTCCTTGCTGCGGCGCTGTGCGGCGATGGCCACGCTCATAAAGAACTCGTCCCAGCTAATGACGTCCAGGCGCTTGCCTGACGAAGTTTGATGAAGATCGTCCGACATGGCAGACACCTCCGTAATCGCAATAGTTTGACCCATTGTAGCAGGTGAAAGGTGGGGGCGTTTGTCCCACCGGCGCCCTCACTTTTACACGCGGCGGGGCTTTTGGTTGATGCGGTAGAGCTCGGCGAGTCCTCGCAACGTCAGCGCGTCGTCTACCGTCAGGCTGTGGCCGACCAACGCCGCGAGCGCCTCGGCATCGTCGCCGGTGATGACGATGGGCACGCTGCCCTCCCCCGCCGCCTTGGTCGAGCGCATCTCGGCAAGCACCATGTCGAGCATGCCGTCGATGCGGGCCACCTCGCCCAAGACCACGCCCGAGCGCATGGCCTCGCGTGTGTTGCGACCGATCACATGCGTGGGTGCCGAGGGCTCGACCTGCGGCAGGCGCGCTGCGGCGGCCGAGAGCGAGCGGGCACCGAGCGCCAGACCCGGCGCGATAACGCCGCCGACAAAGGTGCCGCGCGCATCGATGACCTCGATATTGGTGGTGGTGCCCAGGTCGATCACAATGCAGGGAGAGCCGTAGACGACACGGGCCGCCACGGCGTCGGCGATGCGGTCGGGACCGATCTCGGCCGGATCGTCGTAGTGCACGGGCATGCCGGTCTTGAGACCCGGCCCCACGGTGAGCACGCGCCCCGTGCAGGTGCGGGAAAGCGCCGCCTTCCACGGGCGCTCGAGCGCCGGCACCACGCAGCTCAGCACTGCGGCCGCGGGAGCAAGCGCGCCCGGCATGCCCGCATCGGCTGCCAGTGCACCCATGACCTGCGCGAGCCTCATGCGCGCCTCGTCGGCTGTGATGCTCGACGGCGTGGTGATCTCGCACGTCGCGAGCGGGCATTCCTGCGCCGCGGCCGAATCCTCGGCAAACAGGCCAAAGCGAATGAACGTGTTGCCCACGTCGACCGTCAATATATATGCGCACCCATTAAGCATCGTCGGCACTCCTTTCGTCTGCCCAGCAGTATATCCCCGCAGCTCCATCCGGCAAGCAGGGGTAGCTAAAAGACGCCCCTCCCAAATGGGCTGCCTTGCCGCTATACTGATGCGCGGTCGTGCGCGAGCTCACGCGGCGGCCCTTGGTAACCCGACTTCCCGCGCCGTATCCGTAGCGGCACTCCCGGGGGAAGCGGATATACGCAAAGGAGTTCTATATGAGCAATCCCTCCAACCGCGCCTCGATGCGCGGGCAACTCACGCTGCGCGGCGTCGTCATCGGCGTCCTGGGCTGCGTGATTATCACGGCAAGCTCGGCCTACACCGCCCTCAAGATGGGCGCACTCCCCTGGCCGATCGTCTTTGCCGCCGTCATCTCGCTGTTCTTCCTCAAACTCATGGGCAACGCCAGCCTCAACGAGGCCAACGTCACCCACACCATCATGTCCGCAGGCGCCATGGTCGCCGGCGGTCTGGCGTTTACCATCCCGGGCGCCTGGATGCTGGGCTATGCCGACCAGATCAGCTGGCTCGATATGTTTATCGTGGCGCTCGCCGGCACTATCCTGGGCTTGCTGGCCACCGCGCTCATCCACCGTCACTTTATCGTGGACGCCGCGCTTGAGTTCCCCACCGGCAACGCCGCAGCTCAGACCCTGCGCGCGACCGAGGCCGGTGGCAAAACCGGCAAGCAGCTCTTTGGCTCCATGGCCATTGCAGGCATCTACAGCGTGTTTCGCGACGCCCTGGGCGTGGTGCCCAGCATGCTGTGCACGCTCAATATCCCCGGCGTGACCTTTGGCATCTACAACTCGCCCATGCTGCTCTCCGTCGGCTTCCTCGTGGGCTTCGCCCCGGTCGCCTTCTGGTTTGCCGGCGCCCTGCTAGGCAACTTTGGCATCATTGTGGGCGGCACCGCTGCCGGTCTGTTCGACATCGTAACCGCGCAGGGCATCGTCAAGTCGCTCGGTATGGGCCTCATGATGGGCTTTGGCGTCGCCGTCGTCCTCAAGGATATCCTGCCGCAGGTCGCCGGTATCGTCCGCGGTCTTGCCGCCGACAGCTCCACCGACACCGACGAGCAGTCGCTCATCTCGGGCTCCCTTAAGCTCGACGCCGGTATCATCGGCCTGGGCGCTGCCGCCATCGCCGTGATCATCGCCATCGTGCTCGACCTTGGCCCCGTCCCGGCCGTCATCGTGACGCTGTTCACCTTTGTCACCACCATCATGAGCGCACAGAGCTGCGGCCAGACGGGCATCGACCCCATGGAGATCTTTGGCCTCATCGTCATGCTCATCGTGGCAGCCTTCGCACAGATCGCTCAGGTCAAGCTGTTCTTTATCGCCGGCATCGTAGCCGTGGCGTGCGGCCTTGCGGGCGACGTCATGAACGACTTTAAGGCCGGCGCCGTGCTGGGCACCAACCCGCGTGCGCAGTGGGTCGGTCAGGCCATCGGCGGCATCGTGGGCGCCCTGGTCGCCGCCGCCGTCATGGTCGCGCTCGTCACCGCCTATGGTCCGAACGCCTTCGGCCCCGACAAGAGCTTCGTTGCTGCACAGGCAAGCGTCGTCGCCACCATGGTCTCGGGCATCCCGAGCGTGCCGTGGTTCGCAGGCGGATTTATCGCCGGCATCGTCATGTACTGGCTCGGCATTCCGGCCATGATGATCGGCCTGGGCGTGTACTTGCCGTTCTACATGTCACTCACGGCATTCCTGGGCTCCTGCGTCAAGCTCGCCTACGACAAGTGGGCAGCACACCGCGACGCCACTGCCGGTCTTTCTGACGAAGAGAAGGCCGCCAAGGACGCCGCCTTCCAGGAGCAGGGCCTGGTTGTCGCCAGCGGCCTGCTCGGCGGCGAGTCCATCGTCGGCGTTATCCTGGCGTTTGTCTCCGTGGGCTTAAGCCTGCTGGGCTAAGCTGAGCAGCTGCTCGACAGCAACCATATTGCCTACGATTTGCCCGGTCGGTAGCTTTCGCGGCTACCGACCGGGCTTTTTGATACCAACGCAAAGAAAGGCCGGCGCACTGCGTTTAACAGCGCGCCGGCCTTATCGTTTGGCTATCGAGACGGTCCCGCTATGAACCGAAGTTCGTTTGCAGAATCTACGCCCGAAACGCTACATCTGCTTGCGACGACGATCACCCAGCGTCACGCCCGCAGCCACGAGCGTAATACCGCCGATAACGAAGACCTCGCCCGCAAGCGCAGAGTCATCACCGGTCTGGGCGAGCGCGGCAGGCGCGGCCTGTTTCTTGGCAACGGGGACCTTTGCAGCAGCCTGCGCAACCTGAGGCTTGGCCTGCGGCTCAGCCTTGGGATGATACTTGTCGTACTCGGCCTGCGCGGCAGCCAGGGCATCCTTGGCATCGTCAAGCTCGGCAAGCGCGGCGGCATAGGCGTCGTTGGCATCGGACAGCTTGGCATCGGCATCGCTCAGAGCAGCCTTGAGGCCAGCGGCGGCATCGACGGCGGCCTTATAGCGAGCGTAGGCAGCGTTCAGCTTGACCAGCTTCTCGTTGCCCGTCGTGCCCGCGGCAAGGGATGCCTTGTGGTCGACAGCCTCAAGATCGGCCTTGAGTGCCTCGTCGTTGGCAAGCTCGGCCTTGGCCTTGACGATCTCGAGGTTCGCATCGACGACAGCTTCGTTGGCGGCATCGAGCTGCTTCTGGGCATCGGCGACACCGGCGACGGCAGCGTCATAGGCGGCCTTGGCGTCGTCGACCGCCTTCTGGGCGCCGGCGAAGCGCTCGAAGGCCTTGTTTGCGGTGGCCAGATCGCCCTCGGCGGCCTTGACCTTCTCCTGTGCGTCGGACAGGGCTTGCTTCTTGGCGGCAACTGCCTGCTTGGCGTCCGAAAGAGCGGTCGCGGCGTGCACATCTGCGGCCTGGGCCTTGTCAACGCCAGCCTGGGCAGTGTCGTCGGCCTTCTTGGCCTCGTCTAGCGTGACCTGCTTGTTCGCAAGGTCCGTCTTGGCGGCATCGCGCTTGGCGGTGAGGTCCTTGACCGAAGCGGTAGCATCGTCATAGGCCTTTTTGGCCTTTTCGGACTTCGCCTGGGCGTCATCGACCGCAGCCTGCGCCTCGGTCTTGCGGGCAGCGGTCCCCTGCGCCTTCTCCTGGCATTCGGAGAGCTTTGCGTTGGCGGCGTCGAGCGCGGACTTGGCAGCGGCAGCCTCGCTCTTGGCGGCATCAAGGTTCGCCTTCGGCGTCGCGATGTCGATACGCTTCAAATTTGCATCGGCCGCGTCATAGGCGGTCTTGGCCGCAGTGGTAGCAGACTTAGCCTTCTCGTACTCGCCCTTGGCGGTGTTCGCGTTCGTGTCGGCCGCTGTATAGGCGTCGCGTGCGGAATCCTCTTTATTGACGGCAGCGTAGTAGGCATTGCTGGTCGAACCGTAATTCTTCTGTGCCTCTGCCAGCTTATTCTGAAGCTGCTTCAGCTGCTCCTTCTGCTCCTGCGTGCCGCCTGCATTGTAGGCGGATTCGATGTAGTCGTTGACGAGCTTCTTGAACTCGGAGACAGTGAAATCCTTCTGCCCCGTGCTCCCGCTATAGTCGAAAACGGTTACCTCGGAATCGGTATTCTTACCGCTACCGGTCGCGATGCCGATAGCCTTCGCGCCGGCATCGATGATGTTGAGATAGTGCCCGCACTCATGGTAGATGCTGTTGTAGTGCTGATAGATATAGTAGGAATCATATCGATGGCTACCGAGCGCGTCGCCATACTGCGCGACGTACTTATCGAATGCCTCTTTCTCCTGGGTGTAGAGGCCGGTATATGGCCAGCCAAGCGTATCCTCGGTCTCGCCTCCGGTGTATGCCCCGCCGCCGCCTGCAAGGTTCTCACCTTGATCGAAATAGCAGTTCGAGTGCCCCCAGATGTTCGATGAATATGATGTATTGAGGGCGGCTGCCGCAGTCATGCGGAGGCTGACGCTGAGCGCCGACTGACCGTTCGCCTTGCGGAGGTTGTTCTGGGTATCGAGATAGGTCAGGGCGTTACGCATCTGCTCCAAGGAGAGCGGATTGGTGTCGCGAGACATGTCCTGATCGACGTACTGGTCATACCATTCGGCCTTGTCATCGGCACCGGTCAGCATCGATGCGGCTTCCTGGGCATTCTTTTTCTGCGTGGCCGTGAACTGGCTGCCGCCGATGATGTAGTTCAAGAAGCCGAACATACCCTGGTTGATGACATTCTGGTCTACGGTCATGTTCGACTTGAGGTCGGCAATCTGCTGGTTAAGCTTGTCGACTTCAGCGCTCGCAGTATCATAGGCGTTCTTTGCCGATGTGACTTCGGTACAAATTGCGTCATATTCAGTGCGCTTCTGCTGGCAAACCTTGACGAGTCGGTCGTACTCCGCCTTCTTGTCGGCCTCGGTCTGCTGGGCCTGCTCGTATGCCGTCTTCGCGGCGTTATAGGTCTCGGTCGCCCCGCTGAGCTTCCCGTTCGCTTCGTCGTATGCGGCCTGCGCGGTCGTGACGGCGGCGTTCGCGGCGTTGACGCGCTCCTGCGCGGCGGGGACGGCGGCCTGTGCAGCCTGGAGGTTCGCCTGCGCGGTGGCGTCTGCATTCGTCGCGGCATCGAGCGCGGCCTGCGCGGTCGCGAGCTCGCTGGCGGCAGCGACTTTGGCAGCCTCGAGCGCGTTCAGATCGATACCCGTGCCCGAGACGGCGGCATCAAGCGCGGCCTGCGCCTGGTTGAGCTTCTGTTGGGCGTTATCGCGCGCGGTGGTTGCGGCTGCGAGAGCAGCGGCAGTCTCCTGCTTCTTGGCCTGGGCGGAAGTCAGAGCGGCCTCAGTGTCCTTCTTTTCCTGCTGAGCGCTGGCCTCGGCGGCCTTGGCCTGGTCCAGATTGGCCTGTGCAGTAGCAACGGCCTTATTGGCGTCATCGAGCTTTGTCTGCGCGTCCTCGACGGCCTTCTTGGCGGCCTCGTACTCGTCCATACCCATGGCCTCGAGCTTGGCCTGGGCATCATCGAGGGCCTTCTTGGCCTCATCCTGCTTTGCCTTGGCGTCCTTGAGCGCCTGGGTCTTATCCTCGACACTCTTGTTGGCCTGTTCGAGCTGATCGTTCAGGTCGCCCAGCTTCTTCTGCTGCTGCTCGGTCTTTTCGACGGCGGCTTTGAGCTCGTCGATCTTCTCCTGGAGCGCGGCGACTTCTGCTGCGTTCTGCTCGATTTCGTTGTCGCTCACAGCCTGCGAGGCCTGATCCTTTTGCTGCTGCGCCTGCTTTTGAGACTGGCCCGCGGCGTCGGCCTTCTTCTGAGCCGCATCGTAGGCGGCCTGAGCGTCCTTGAGCTGCTTTGCCGACTCCTCGGCCAGCTGGGCAGCCGTCTTTACGACCGCTTGGTTACCGGCGGCAACGGTGTTCTCTACAGAACTACCCCCCCCCTGAACAGAATCGCCGTTATCTGCCGTCGGTGCGGCGATTGCCGCCAGCGGCGACATGAGCGGCTGAGCGATGAGGCCCGCCGTCAAAACGGTTGCGACGGCGCGGTTGGCAACGCCCTTGACGTTGACGGCCTTAGCCCGAGGCTCAAAGTGTTGTGGACTGTAGTTTGCCATGGCTTTCTCCCTTTGACACGGATGTATCCATACGCTTCAAACTGTAGGTGCCGATTTTTGAATTCTGTTGCGCAACATTGGTCACCAGCGGATTTTTTGAAATTCGCGCTCTCGTGCTTCACAATTTCGTCACATATGTAGGAGCTGGTGCATCATATTCTTGCGGGATCGAATTGGGCCTGTGATTTGTATTTGCTCCCGCGTCATCCGCCCTATCGGATTCCGCATCAAACAGACACCCCGCCCGCCACGGTGTAGAGTTAAGACAACGGGCACGTTGCGCGGACCGCGCTGGAACGAGGTGGACATGGAACTCGACAAACAACAGATCAAGCGACTGCGTGAGCGTCATCATCGTCGTCACAGCATCCGCCCCGCTCATAGCGAAGCCATGGAAAACGTCACCCGCTTCCTAAAGCGCGCATTCAATATTCGCGAGGGTCGCGCGCCCTACCACGTGATCCGCAAGCGTTTTGTAAACGGGGCGCGTCTGGCTGGCTCCCACCTATGCATCCTGATCATCGCCATGTTGATCGCGAGCATCGGCCTCGATATCGACTCGGACATCGCCATCGTGGGCGCCATGCTCATCTGCCCGCTCATGGGATCGGTTCTTGCCATGGCATATGGCATCGCCACGCTCGACCGCGAGATTACCGTCGAAGCCGTCGCCGGCCTTGCGCTGCAAATGGCCTTTTGCCTGGTCACGTCTACGTTGTACTTTAAGCTCTCGCCCCTTGGCACCACCACAGCCGCCATTATCGACAACTCGACGCCGACTGTGTGGGACCTCGCTGTCGCGCTCGCCGGCGGCTTTGCGGGCGGCCTAGGCAACTCACGCGACCAGGAACCCGCCACGCTCATTGCCGGCGTAGCCGTGGCGACCGCGCTCATGCCGCCCCTGTGCGCGGCGGGTTACGGCATCGCCATCGCAAGCGGGTCGCTGTTTCTCTCGGCGCTTTACGAGTTTGGCATCAACGTGGTCTTTATCGCACTGGCTGCCGAAACCGTGCTGCTTCTTCTGCGCGTGCCGCTCAAGCGCGACCTGAACGGCGACGGCATTGTGACCGCCGAGGAAAATGCCGAGGTCGACGAGCTGTCGCGCAAAGTGCGCCGCCGCATCATCGTGGGCACGGTGATCTTTGCCATCCCCTGCATCGTTATGACCGCGGGGTCTATTGGCTCGGCGCAGGTCGGCGTGCAGGACGGCTACGGCGTCACCGAGACCACACGCGAGCTTGCCGCGGTCCTGCCGGGCTTTAAGGATTACACCGTCGCCGTCGAGACCTCGGCCACCGAAGGCGACGAGGAGGGCATCGTCGAGCGCGAGATTGTCGCCCATGTGACGACAAGCGAGGCGCTCGGGGCGCACGACCGCCGCGTTGCCCGCAAGCTCATCGACCTCAATGTGCCCGAACTCGATCGCGTTGAGTTTGATGTGAGGTAACGCAGGGCGTAGGCGCAAGTCACGACGAGGCACAGACGCGACACGAATACGAGCAAAAAGCGGGGGCGTAGTTCATGACCGCGCCCCCGCTCGCTGCTTTATTGCCGTAAATCAACTTTCCACATCGACATCGCCGGACTCCACCATAAACGCCGGATAAGTGCTCACCAGATTAAAGCGGGTCACCTTGGTATCTCTAAATAGGTAGAGCCAACCCTGATCGCGTCGACGCGAAATATACGCCACGTGGACCGTACCGAATTCTTCACCGTTTTCCTTCTTTAATATCAGGATGTTGGGGTCATCCGTACGCTTAAACTGCCCGTCTGTGCAGATTCCGTCTTGGTCGACCAGCTGCCATCGACAGTTGTCCTCCTCAAGAAAAGCCAGGGTTTCCCGACTCGTTTTGTCATCCCGATAGTAACCATCAATGACAAAGCCTTCGGAAGCACATTCCTGCATATAGGATGTTTCTCGATTTATAGCAAACTGCCCTGCAGCGCCCAGAAGCACTGCCAGGCAAACCACTGCAAGGGTTATCGAGACAAAACGGCGGCTCATGTTAGCCAGCCCGATACTTGTTTAACGGAGCACGAAACATACTTGGTACCTCCGATATCAGGGCAAACGTCACCTACGGCCTGCCGGCAATCATATGTTTCCAACATCAAACCATATGGTTACAACTCGTTGGAGATAGGTTCCATGAACGGACGATAATTTGCGGCGAACGGCTACATATGTTCATTATCTCAGGGTTCGGAGGCAATTTTTGGTGCCACCGAGGCATTGTTTTCGGAAGTATGCGGCAAATTCCGGAGCCCTCGAGCACACCCCGGTTTTTCGCCAATGAAACCGCAGGTACAGAGCTTGGACATATCCAGTGCGCTCGGCCTATTCAAATTTTGCCGCATACTTCCGAAATCCGAGTCCGCTGAAGGCGCCTGCAACACTATTTACGCAACATATGTGCAATAAAAACGGGTGGTAGCCGGTACGGCTGCCACCCGTTTGTCCCATATCTAGCCCATAGCAGGCCAGTTACTTCTTAATGCCGCGTCCCAGGCGCTCAGCGACCGACGCCACGGCCTCCTCGCTGGCCGGTCCGCAGCTCACGCAGCCGTCGTGAGCACGCATCTGGCCGGTGACCTCGTCCATCGCGAGCGGCGCCACCTTCTCGAGCTTAAAGCCCTTGCCGGCGCGCATGTTCTCCTTGGCCACGCTGATCATAAGCTTAATACGGTTGAGCTGGTTGACCTCGGACGCGCCGGGGTCGTAGTCCACCGCGACGATGTTGCTCTCGGGATGCTGGCGGCGCAGCTCCTTGATCACGGCCTTGCCCACCACGTGGTTGGGCAGGCAGGCGAAGGGCTGCGTGCAGATGATGTTGGGCGCGCCATGATCGATCAGGTCGAGCATCTCGGCCGTGAGCAGCCAGCCCTCGCCCATGTTGTTGCACACCGAAAGCACCGTGCGGGCCTTGTCGGCCATGGTGCCGATGCGCTCGGGTGCCTCGAAGCGGCGGGACTTCTCGAGCATCTCCTCCACCGGCGTGCGCATCCAGTCCACAAGCTTGATGAGCGCTTGCATGCCCGCGCGCGTGGTAGCAGAGCTTCCCAGCTCGTCTTTCTGCAGCTCGGCGTTGCTCATGGAGTACAGGAAGAAGTCGAGCAGGCCCGGTACCACGGCCTCGCAGCCTTCGCGCTCGATCACGTCGACCACGTGGTTGTTGGCCGTGGGGTGGAACTTGACCAGGATCTCACCGACCACGCCCACGCGTGGCTTGGTGCCCTCGCCCACAAGCGGCATGGTGTCGAACGCGCGGATGGCCTCGCGGCACAGCTTGGTGTAGTTATGCCTGTTGAACTTGGGTGCCAGCTTGCGAGCGCGCGCCATGTACTCTTCATAGAGCGCGTTGGCGGCACCAGGCGTGGCCTCGTACGGGCGGCAGCGGTAGAGCATCTGCATCATCACGTCGCCAAAGAGCACCGCGTAGACTGCCTGCTTAAGCAGCGCCGGCGTAATCTTAAAGCCGGGGTTGTCCTCGCCCAGCGCCACGGCCGAAAGCGAGATCACGGGGATCTCGGGGTGGCCACTCTCGCGCAGAGCCTTGCGAATGAGCGCGATGTAGTTGGTGGCACGGCAGCCGCCGCCGGTCTGGCTGATGACCACGGCCGTCTTGGACAGGTCGTACCGACCGCTCTCGATGGCCTCCATGATCTGGCCCGTCACCAGGATCGACGGATAGCAGATGTCATTGTTCACATAGCGCAGACCGGCCTCGACGGCATCGTGGTCGGTCGAGGGCAGCAGCTCAAGGTTGTAGCCGGCACCACGGAACACCTCTTTGACTAGGTCAAAGTGGATCGGCGCCATCTGCGGGCACAGGATGGTGTAGCCCTCGTCGCGCATCTGCTCGGTAAAGGGCACCTTGGGCCATGCGGTCGAAGCGCTCTCACGCTGCGCCTCGAACGTGTACTTGCGGCTCGCGAACGCGGGGGCATCCGTGGAGGGAGCCACCGGCGCGGCATCGCCCTGCTCGTAGGCCTCGCCCGCGGCCGTGGCCTCGGCCAAGCGCTCGGCCTCCTGGTCCTTAAGCGCGGCCATGAGCGAGCGGATGCGGATACGCGCGGCACCCAGGTTGGACACCTCGTCGATCTTGAGCACGGTGTAAATCTTGCCGCTGGCCTCCAGGATCTCCTGCACCTGGTCGGTGGTCAGAGCATCCAGACCGCAGCCGAAAGAGTTGAGCTGAATCAGGTCCAGGTCGTTGCGCATCGTCACAAAACGGGCGACGGCGTAGAGGCGGCTGTGGTACATCCACTGGTCGACGACGCGAATCGGACGCTCGGGCTTCACCAGATGCGCGAGCGAATCCTCGGTAAAGACCGCAAAGCCAAAGCTCGAGATAAGCTCGGGCAGGGCATGGTTGATCTCGGGGTCGTTATGGTAGGGGCGGCCGGCGAGCACGATGCCGTGACCACCGTGGTCCTCGACCCACTTAAGAGCCTCCTCGCCCATGGTCTGGATGTCCTCGTGGAAACGCGCATCGGCCTCAAAGGCAGCGTTGACGGCGGCATTGACCTCGGAGCGCGTGATCTTGGGTCCACGCACGCGACCACGACCAGCCTCGGCATCGGCCACGCGGTCGACGGCGAGCACCTGATACAGACGGCGCTTGAGCTCGGTCTTGTCGTGATAGGGCACAAACGGGTACAGGAACTCGATGTTCTGCTCGCGGATCTCATCAATGTTGAGCGCCAGCGCCGTGGGGTAGCTCATGACGATGGGGCAGTTGTAGCAGTTACCGGCCGTCGGATCCTCTTTGCGCTCCCAGCGCACGCACGGCATCCAGATGAAGTCGACGTCACGGTCGATAAGGTTCATCACGTGGCCGTGGCTCATCTTTGCCGGATAGCACACGCTCTCGGACGGCATGGACTCGATACCCGCCTGGTAGGTCTTTTTGCTCGACTGGTCGGACAGTTGCACGCTAAAGCCCAGGCGCGTAAAGAACGCGTGCCAGAAGGGGTAGTTCTCGTACATGTTGAGGGCGCGGGGGATGCCGACGGTGCCGCGCGGGGCCTCGTCGGGGCTCAGCACCTCGCGGTTAAACAGCAGCTCGTTTTTCTTTTTGAAGAGGTTGGGGGCCTCGGTCTTTTGCTTTTTGTGGCCGGCGCCCTTCTCGCAGCGGTTGCCGGTAATGAAGCGCCTGCCGCCGCCAAAATCGTTGACGGTAAGCTGGCAGTTGTTGGAGCAACGTCCGCAGCGGACGTGCTTTTGCGTCACGGTGAGGTGCGCGATGTCCTCGGCCGAAAGGATGGTCGAGGTGCCGTCGGCGCCGGCGCGATCGCGGGCGAGCAGGGCCGCACCGTAGGCGCCCATACAGCCGGCGATGTCGGGGCGCACGGCGTGAACACCGGTGAGCTGCTCAAACGCACGCAGCGTGGCGTCGGACATAAAGGTGCCGCCTTGGACGATCACCTGACTGCCGATCTCCTTGGGGTCGCGCAGCTTAATGACCTTGAACAGGGCATTCTTGATGACGGAATAAGACAGGCCGGCCGCAATGTCGCCCACCGTGGCGCCTTCCTTTTGCGCCTGCTTGACGCGCGAGTTCATAAAGACCGTGCAGCGGCTGCCCAGGTCGACGGGGGCCTTGGCATGGATGGCGGCATCGGCAAACGCGCGCACGTCCATGTTCATAGACACGGCGAAGCTCTCGATAAAGCTGCCGCAGCCCGACGAGCAGGCCTCGTTGAGCATGATGTGCTCGATGACGCCGTCCTTCACACGCAGGCACTTCATGTCCTGGCCGCCAATGTCCAGGATGAACTCGACGCCGGGCAGGAAAGCCTTGGCGCCGCGCAGGTGCGCGACGGTCTCGATCTCGCCGGAATCGGCCTTGAGGGCCTCGATGAGCAGCGCCTCGCCGTAGCCCGTGGTGGTCACGTGGCCGATGGTACAGCCCGCAGGGATGTGGTTATAGAAATCGGCCATGATGACCTTGGCCGTGCCCAGGATGTCGCCGTTGTTGTTGCCGTACCAGGTGTGCAGCAGCTGGCCGTCCTCGCCCACGAGCGCGGCCTTCATGGTGGTGGAACCGGCGTCGATGCCGATGAACACACGGCCGGTGTAGCCGTCGAGCTTGCCCTTGGGGACGACCTCGGTGTCGTGGCGACCCTTGAACTCGGCAAAGTCCTCGTCGGTGGCAAAGAGCGGGTCCAGGCGCTCGACCTCAGCACCCTGCGTGTCGCCTAAGCTGTCGATAGCCTCGATGAGCTGCGGGAACGTGCTGAGCTTGTTGGACTCGTGCGCCATGGCGGCGCCGCTCGCCACAAACAGGTGGGCGTTTTGGGGCACGATACGATGCTCCTCGTCCAGGTTGAGCGTGAGGTAGAAGCGGTGGCGCAGCTCGGAGAGATACCGCAGCGGGCCGCCCAGGAAGGCGACGTTGCCGCGAATGGGACGGCCGCACGCCAGGCCCGAGATGGTCTGGGTCACAACGGCCTGGAAGATGGAGGCGGCCACGTCTTCGGGGCGGGCGCCCTCGTTGAGGAGCGGCTGCACATCGGTCTTGGCAAAGACGCCGCAACGGCTAGCGATGGGATAGATGGTGGTGGCGTTGGCCGCGAGCTCGTTGAGGCCGCTCGCGTCGGTGTGCAGCAGGGTTGCCATCTGGTCGATGAACGCGCCCGTACCGCCGGCGCAGGTGCCGTTCATGCGCTGCTCGATGCCGTTGTCAAAGTAGATGATCTTGGCGTCCTCGCCGCCCAGCTCGATGGCGACATCGGTGGCCGGAATGAGGGTCTCGACGGCACGCTTGCTGGCGATGACCTCCTGGACAAACTCCAGCTCGAGCCACTGGGACAGCAGCAGACCGCCCGAGCCGGTAATGGCGCAGGTCATTTGGGCCGTCGGCAGTACAGTCGCGGCGCCCTCAAACAGGTCGCGGGCGCAGGCGCGGACATCGGTGTGATGGCGCTGGTACTTGGCGTAGACGATCTGGTTGTCGTCGTTGAGCACGGCAAGCTTGACGGTGGTGGAGCCCACGTCGATGCCCAGGTGCAGGTTGCCAGTAGCGTTCTCGGGGTTGAAGATCGCGCCTTCGGGGGCGTTGGCGGCGGCTACGGGCTCAGTGGCGGCTACGGGCTCGCTAGCGACGGACGTCTCTCCTGCCGCGTTCTTGGCATCGGCAACAGCCTCGGCAACTTTCTCGGCAGCAGCGGTCGCAGCCTTCTGCGCAGCGTCCACCACGGCGGGCGCGGCCTCGCGTGCGGCAGCGACCACACGGTCCTTGATGCCCTCGACGAGTTTGCTCATTGTCTCTCCTCTTAGTTGTTGGACTCGACGGTTGCGGCGGTGTCGGCCGCGTCCTCGAGCTGCAAGTTCAATAGCTTCATGCCGTATTCCGGCACGTTGATATCGATGGGTTGGCCATACAGGTCGCCGGGGCGCACAAAAGCGAGCACCGTCATAATGCGCGCCATGGCCTCAGGCGATTCGGTGAGCCCACGCTCAAACCAGCGCTGAATCATGCCGACCTCGGCGCTCACGACGTAGGTAACGTAGTAGTCAAAGAACGTGCCCAGCGCCAGGCCCAAAATGCCCGTCTGCGCACGCGGCACCACAGCCTCACGCGCGGTGTCGATAATCCTTTTAATGAAGGCCTGATCGCCGCCCGGACCCAGCAGCGCACCGATTAAGTCGCGGTTGGCCGCAAGATAACGCAGCAGCTCAACCGAACCGGGCGCCGGCTCGAGCTCATCGATGTTGTGATAGAGATCAGGCAGCTGAGCTGCGGTGATGAGCTCAATGCGCTCACGGATCTCGGCCAGCAAGCCGTCCTCGATTTGATTGATGAAGTCGGGGATATCGCGATAGTGCGAATAGAACGTGCGGCGCGTAAGGCCAGCACGCTCGGTGAGCGACGCGACATTAATGCGCGAAAGGTCGCCGCTTTCGGCAAGCTCGCTGGCAAGTGCCTGGCGAAGGGCACGCTGCGAGCGAAGGGACCGGCGATCGCATTTCTCGAGCTGGGACAAGCGTCCTCCTTGTTACTCAGCCTGTGCGCTATTGCACAGTGCGAGTATTATTGCACACCGTGTGCATCAACACGTAAAGGCAATATTTAGATTGTGGCAAAGGGGCAGTCCCTTTGTCCCTTTGTCCCAGCCTGAAGCGACATTGCCGATTGTCCAAAATGTCATTCGTGGGTAGAATAGTGTCGACGGCAGCCCAAGTTCTGGAAAGCTGGGCAGCGCCGTTGCTTGTTTTAGGGGGTCAACGCCTTAGCGGCGGCGACCCCTTCTGTTACGCTTCGAGCGTTGCTTGAGTGCCTCGGAAAGTCCGATAAGCGTCGTAAGAAGCGAGACCAATGCGGTCAGGAGCCTCACGAAATCAATCAAATCGGTCATGGGCATCACCTCCCATCAGATGGAGGGCGCTGCCCGGCACATGGAACTGCCGTCAACGATACCGATTCTATCAAAGCGCAGTTAGATATGCGAATGTTTGTTCGCATTTCAGAAGATCGGAGCTCGGGTATGGCGAAGGAGCAGTTCCTTTGCCATACCCGAGCTTGTCGCCGAGCTGCCAACTACATTTTTCGAGTTATTCGGCCACGCTACTGGTTTCTATAAATGCACCGCCGGGATTATCTGAGGGTTTTTGTCCTTATTTGAGCGTATACATGCCCATTTGCGCACTTACGTCACCGAATCAAACACCATTAGAGGCATGAATGTTCCCGAGAGGGCATCTTTAGCCATTTAACGACCTCCGACAGGCCGAATAACTCGAAATTTGTTGGTGGCGAAAGCGTAACAGTCCTATACGCCAAAAGCCGGTATCTCCCATGTGACAAAGGGACAATCCCTTTGTCACATTATTCGATGATGGTGCGGGAGTTCTGCTTATGCATGGTGGCGAGCATGTGTTTGGGGACGGCGTGGACCATGCAGCTGCCGATGGTCGCGCTCGCGGCGGCCTTAGCTGCATCGCTAGCGTTTTTGGTCGCGTAGCTGTGGCGGAAACGCTTGAGCATGGCGATGTCGTTGCCGCCGTCGCCGTAGACCGCGACCTCGTCCTCGGCAATACCGTAGTAGCCCGCCAGCCAGGCCACACTCTCGCCCTTGTTACATGCCACGTCCGTGATCTCGAACATCACCGGATCGAACGGCGCGTTGACCACACGGTCCGAGCGCTCGGCAAGATACGCCTTAAGGTCGCGCTCCAGCTCGGGCGAGGTCACGCGACAGTTGATCTTACACACATCGTGGCGCAAGATGTCGCCGATCGACTGGTCGAAATACTGCTCCTCGTGATAGCCGCCACGTGCACGCATGCCACGCATCACGATACGCTTGATGGGGCCGTCCTTTTTAAAGCCCGCCTGATGCATCTCGAACGATCCACTCGAGAACATGCCGTCGGGCGTGGAGCAGTCAAAGCAGATATCCGGAAACTCCTTGAGCAACTCCTCGGTAATCTGGGGGTCGATGGTCCAGGTCTTGAGCACCTCGCCATGGCTGTTGCGCACGATAGATCCGTTGGAGCAGCAGGCGTCAAGTGCCAGGCCCGTAAAGCCATGCTCGCCGATCGGCAGGGTCGAGCGTCCAGTCGCGGGAACCACATGTAGGTCAGCCTCGGTCAGCTCGCGAATGGCGCGACGAATGGTCCCGTCTGCCTCGTGCAGGGCGTTAAGCAGCGTTCCGTCTAAGTCGCTCGCGAACATCTTGATCATAGGCATGCCTCTCTTTCGTCTGAACGTTATTGTAGACGAGAATGGGCGCGCCCCAGGAGAGACGCGCCCAACAAGCAAGGTGTCTTACACCGCGGCGGGGCCGTGTTCGCCGGTGCGAATGCGGATGACTTCTTCGACCGGCTCAACCCAGATCTTGCCGTCTCCAACGGCACCGGTGCGAGCAGCGTTGCAGATGATGTCAACGATACCGTCAACATGCTCGTCGGCGCAGATGAGGGTGAACTGCACCTTAGGGATCGTGTTGACGAGCAACTCGTTGCCGCGCACGTATTCCTTCCAGCCATGCTGTGCGCCGCAGCCCTGCACCTGGTTGATAGTCATACCGCGAACATCAGCAGCAAACAGCGCGTCTTTGAGAACCTCAAGTTTTTCCTGACGGACGATAGCCGTGATCTTTTTCATAATGAATTCCTCTCAATAATCAACGTATCCCTTTACATGAGACGCGGGTTTCCCAGGTGCCGCAAACCAACCTCAGAAATCAAAAAATTCAACTGACTGGTCTTAGCAGGTTTCCCAAGTGCCGCAGATTGCCGTGAAAGAGGAGCGAAGCGTACTTAAGTACGTGAGCGACGATTGAACGGCAAGGTGCGGTGCTTGGGGAAGCTGCTAATCGAGTCCGGAGAAAGAAGGATAGGCGCTCTCGCCGTGTTGACTCGCATCCAAGCCCAGCGCCTCGTCGGCCTCGTCCACGCGCAGGCTGCCGTGGAACAGCACCTTGACCACCGCGGCAATCACCAAATCGAGCACCAATACGATAACGACCGTCACCACAATACCCAGGACCTGCGAGATGAGCAGCGATACGTCGCCCGTGTAGAACAGGCCACCCTTACCGGTCCACGAAAGTTCCGGCACGCAGAACAGGCCCGTGAGCACGCCGCCCAAGATACCGCCGACACCGTGGCAACCAAACGCATCGAGCGCATCGTCGTAGCCGAACTTGGTCTTAAGATGGCTGATGGCCAAGTAGCAGACGGGCGAGACGATCAGGCCCATGACCAGCGCCGCCCACGGCTCGACAAAGCCCGCGCCCGGCGTGACCACCACAAGGCCCGCGACCAAACCGGTGCTGGCACCCACCAGCGTGGGGCGACCGGTATGCACGCGCTCGACGGCAAGCCACGAGAGCATACCCGCCGCGCTGGCCGTCACGGTGTTGAGGATGGCGAGCGCCGCCACGGCGTCGGCCTTAAACTCGCTGCCGCCGTTAAAGCCAAACCAGCCAAACCAAAGCAGGCCGGCGCCCAGCGCCACAAACGGCACGTTATGCGGACGATAGCTCACCATGCCAAAGCCGCGACGACGGCCGAGCATTAAGCAGAGAATCAGGCCCGTAAGACCGGACGAGATGTGCACCACGTCGCCACCGGCAAAGTCGAGCGCGCCGATAATGTCGCCGATAAAGGAGCCATCGCCGCCCCAAACCATGTGGGCGAGCGGCGCATAGACCACGAGCAGCCAAATGCCCAGGAAGGCCGTCATGGCACCAAACTTAACGCGACCTGCCAGGCTGCCCGTGACGATGGCGGCCGTGATCATGGCAAATGCCATCTGGAAGGCGATGTTGATAATCTGAGGGTAGACGGCACCGTCCGCGGCATTGCTCTCGGCCGCCTGCAGCACTTGGTTGAGCACCGGCAGGCACAGCAGCTGGTCAAGGCCTCCAATAAACGGGCTGGAACCGTCGCCGCCGTAGGCCAGCGACCAGCCGGCAACAATCCACAGCACACCAACCAGGCCAATGGCGCCAAAGCACATAAGCATGGTGTTGATGACATTTTTGCGCCTGGACAGGCCGCCATAGAAAAACGCCAGACCCGGTGTCATTAAAAACACGAGCATGGTGCAGATGAGCATAAACGTTGTCGATCCCGTATCGTACATTCGCTCCCCCTTGGTCGCATGAACGTTGTCGGCGCCCATAATGCGGCCGAGGGGCAACTGGTGTAGACCAGATACGGCGTTGTTAAACGCTGCGTTGTCGAATGGAAACGGTGCCGCAATCTTGGAAACGGCGCGGCAACGGGCGCGAAACGAACGGGAAATACGCGAGCAAGGAAGCCGCAAACACGCCCGTCTCGGCTAGCGGCGGAACAGCTCGCGGGCTCGGTCGCGGAGGTCGGTAGCTCGGATGACGCCCTCGTAGCGATTGATGCGCAGACGCGGGAAGGCGTTAAAGAAGCGCAGGTCGCGACGACTGAGCGACACACTCGGCACCGGACGGCTCGCGCGCCTGCCGGCAAGGCGACGACTGAGCGACGGACGGGGCACGCTCGGCGCAGCATCGGCCACGCGGCGGGCGGCAAGCGCCAGGCCGCGAGCACCATCCGAAATAAACGTCGGCATCGAAGCCTTCTCACGCAGGGCATCGAGTGCCGCGTCGCCCAGCTCGGCCAGCCAAGCGTTAACGGCGCGACCGCGGATATGCGTCTGCGCCACCGAGTCGATCGCCGAATCGGGAATACGTTCGAGCATAGAGTCGGAGGCGTCGGCAAGCGACTCATTGATGCGGTCGGCAAGGTCGGCACGCACACGCTCAAGCTGATCGGACAGGCGGCGCCAGCTGGCCAACGAGCACACCGCATCGACCATCATCGCGACCGCGACGATAAAGGCGGACAGCCGCACAATCAGCACCGGCAGATGGCCAAGCAGCCCCAGCAATGCCGGCTCCACTAAACGGCAAATGCACAACGCACCCAAGCCAAACGCGCAGGCCCAGTACAGGCAGATGCGTCCGTGCAGGTTAAACGGCAGGTGCGAATAGTCCCAAAAGCGAGCGCCCGTTGTTTTTTCCAACAGCGCGCCGACGCTGTACTCAATCACGCTGCATACGAGCGCCGCGGCAACAAACTGGCTCGAGGCATCCGGAATCCCGCGCAGCAAAAGCCAGCAGGCTATACCGCCCACACCATAGATAGGGCAACACGGCCCTAGCAAAAAGCCGCTGTTGGCAAAGCGTCCGTGGTTGAGCATGGCGCAGACTGTCGACTCCCATACCCAGCCGCAAAAACCGTAGAAGGCAAACGAGAGTACCAGCGCCGAGAGCGGACAGGCGGCAAGCGTCGCGCCGTCAAATGCCATGTCGATCACGGTCCCCACCGTCTACCCTCTCCTCTTTTCGCTCGATTCGCTGCTCACGTCATCGTTCGCGCCGCCTTTGTGCCGCAGACGGCCGGCGACCGTCTCACGCAGCGCGCACCATTTATCGGCCAGGCATACAATCCAAGCCTCACGACACGTCGGCGGCACCGGCACCAGCGGAAACATATGACGCACGATGATATTCCGCTCGCGCGACGTCAGCTCAAAATCTTCCTCCGCACGCGCTAGGGCAAAAAATGGATGCCGAAATCCGTGCAGCCGATGGCTTGGATCGGGATCGTGCCAATCGTAGAGAAAGTAATCGTGCAGCAGGGCCCCGCGCAGCAGCGAGGCGCGGTCGATCGAAATGCCAGCACGGCCCAAGCGCTCGGCAAATGACAGACTTGCCCGCGCCACCGAGGTCACATGCGCATACACCGTCACATCGCCATGCTGGATAAACTCGCGCGTCAGGTCCAGACGGCCCGCCTGGGCAAGCTGACGGGCGGCATCGTCGACCTCGCGCGCGATTTTCTCGGCACGAACGGTATCGGACATGCTGCCTCCTTCCAGCGGCCCACGGCGACAAGCCACGGCCTGTGCACAATCGATAAAAACATCATGGAACACATCAGTATGGCATCGGACAAAACGTTTTGCCCCACCAGTTGGCGAATTACCGCGCCGCCGTCACATATCAAACGCCAAAATGTGCGAGACTGTCTTGTGCAATTGTGCCGGCCGAGGGAGCGCCGGCGCTCGATTCGCATGGAGTAACCCACAACGATGCTGCTTACGCAAACGACAACGCCCGAGGACGTCAAGGCTCTCGACCGCGCCGAGCTTCCGCTGCTCTGCGGCGAGATTCGCCAGGCAATCCTCGAAAGCTCCGCCGCCGTCGGCGGGCACGTTGCCCCCAACCTGGGCGTCGTTGAGCTTACGGTCGCGCTCCATCGCGTGTTTAACTCCCCCACCGACAAAATTGTCTTTGACGTGTCGCACCAGACCTATGCCCACAAGGCGCTGACGGGGCGCGCGTACACCTATATCGACCCGGCACGCTACGGCGAGGCTTCTGGCTTTGCCAATCCCGACGAGTCCGAGCACGACCTGTTCGCCATGGGCCATACCTCCACGTCGGTGAGCCTGGGCTGCGGCCTGGCACACGCTCGTGACCTGGCGGGCGATGCGTACAACGTCATCACCATCATTGGCGACGGCTCGCTTTCGGGCGGCTTGGCGTTTGAGGGCTTCAACAATGCCGCCGATCTCGACAGCAACCTGATCATCATCGTCAACGATAACGACCAGTCCATCGCCGAAAACCACGGTGGCCTGTATCGCAATCTGGCCGAACTGCGCGCCAGCAACGGCACCTGCGAGCGCAACGTTTTCCGCGCGATGGGACTCGACTACCGCTATCTGGACGCCGGCAACGATGTGTTGGCCCTGGTCGACGCGCTGCAGGAACTGCGCGATATCGATCATCCCATCGTGCTGCACGTCTCCACCGCAAAGGGCAAGGGCTTTGAGCCGGCCCAGAGCGACCCCGAGCGCTGGCACCACGTGGGTCCGTTTGACATGGCGACTGGGCGCAAGCTCTGCCCGGGCCATCCGAGCGAGCCTGCGCCGCGCACCTATGCCGACATTACGGGCGAGGCGCTCAGCGCCGCCATCGAGCGCGATTCACAGGTCGTGGGCATCACGGCCGCCACGCCCTATATCATGGGCTTTACACCCGAGCTTCGCGCTGCCGCCGGCAAACAGTTCGTCGACGTGGGCATTGCCGAGGAGCACGCCGTGACCTTTGCCACCGCGCTTGCGCGCTCGGGCGCCAAGCCGGTCCTTGGCGTGTACGGCACGTTTTTGCAGCGCGCCTACGACGAACTGTGGCACGACCTGTGCCTCAACGACGCCCCCGCAACCATCCTGGTATTTGGCGCGTCGATCTTTGGCACCACATCCGAGACGCACCTCTCGTTCTTTGATATTTCCATGCTGGGCGGTCTTCCCAACATGCACTACTTGGCGCCGGCCTGCATGGAGGAGTATCTGTCCATGCTGAGCTGGTCGCTCGATCACCGCGAGCATCCCGTGGCGATTCGCGTGCCGGGCATTGGCTTGGTAAGCCGCCCCGACTTGGCGCCTGCCGAGGACGCCGATTACGGCGCCGTTCGTTACAACGTGGTGCGCCAGGGTCGCGACGTGGCCGTGCTCGCGCTTGGCGATTTCTTTGAGCTGGGCGAGCGCGTGGCAAACCGCTTGGCTGCCGAGTACGACATCGAGGCCACGCTCGTCAACCCGCGCTATGCAACTGAGCTCGACCGTGAGTTCCTCGACAGCCTTGCCGCCGAATATCGCGTTGTCGTCACCCTCGAGGACGGCATCTTGGACGGCGGCTGGGGCGAGCGCGTGGCGTGCTACCTGGCCTGCACACCGCTGCGCACGCGCACCTTTGGTATCGCCAAGGGATTCCCCGACCGCTACGACCCCAACGAGCTGCTCTCCCAGAACGGCATGACGGTCGAAAACATGGCCGCCGAAGCCGTAAGACTACTCAACGAGTAAAAACCTCCGCAAGGGAAGCACCCCTGCGGAGGTTTTTATTTTCACAGCTCAATTATCTCAATCTGTAACATCTATGGCCCGAATTCCCGTCTACCTGTTACAGATCGAGACATTCAAATCCCCCTAAGGAGAAAATCTCGATCTGTAACAGTAAGAACCCATTTCCTCGTCTACCTGTTACAGATTGAGACATTCGAATTGCCCTGAAGAGAAAATCTCAATCTGTAACAGTTACTCGGCAAAAACGGCTGCAGATGTTACAGATTGAGACAAAACAGTAAGGCATGCCGCCGCACCAGCCCAAACCACCACAAAGGTGCCTGTCCCTATTTGGTAGGTAGAATAACCCATAAGGTAAGTATGTTTCTGAGTTATTTCGTGTTGACCCGTCTGAGCGCGATAGGGTATAACTCTACTCAACCGCTAGGGATTTTATTGAGAAAGGTGTTCTACCATGAGCAAAAACCTCTCCCAGCAGGTCGTTCTCGACCGCCGCGGCTTTGTCGCCGCCACCTTCGCAACCGTCGCCGGCCTTGGTCTTGCCGGCTGCTCTGACACCAGCGCCGAGGCCGACAAGGGCTCCGCCGCCGCCTCCAAGAGCTCCGAGGATACCGAAGTTTCCGCCACGCTCGATGCCAAGGCATTCGACAAGCTCGTCGACAACGGCCCCAAGGCCGACGATGACGCCATCGCCGCCAGCACCTGGGCCACGGCCGTCAAGGATGCCGGCGTCTTTAAGATCGGTGGCGTCCAGACCTCCACGCTCTTCTCCCTCCTCAACGAGAAGGACGGTCAGACCCGCGGCTTCGACGCCGGTATCGCACAGCTTCTGTCCAACTACATTCTGGGCGAGAACAAGGTCGAGATCACCCAGGTGACCTCGGACACGCGCGAGTCCGTCCTGCAGAACGGCCAGGTCGACGCCGTCTTTGCCACCTACACCATCACTGACGAGCGCAAGAAGCTCGTCTCCTTCGCCGGTCCCTACTACTACACCCAGCAGGCTATCCTGGTGCTCGCCGATAACGGCGACATCAAGAGCGTCGACGACCTGGCCGACAAGAACGTCGCCGTCCAGTCCGGCTCCAACGGCCCCGCCATTCTGGAGGAGTTCGCCCCCAAGGCCAGCCAGCAAGAGTTCAAGACCGACGAGGAGGCCCGCCAGGCACTCCAACAGGGCCGCGTTGACGCCTACGTCATCGATAACAACATGCAGCAGAGCGCCCTGGTCCGCGAGCCCGGTAAGTACAAGATCGCCGGCAAGCCCTTCGGCAGCAAGGAGCCCTATGGTATCGGCCTGCCGCTCGATTCCGACGGCGTCGCCTTTGTCAACGACTTCCTTAAGAAGATCGAGGACGACGGCACCTGGACCGAGCTGTGGCAGATCTGCATCGGCGACCGCACGGGTGACACCAATGTTCCCGAGCTGCCCGAGGTCGGCGCCTAGGCCATAGAGCCGAGCAACGGCCGTAACGAAACCATATGGAAACGCACGATGCGCTTTATTGCGGTAAACTGTTTCCTCACTGAGTTGTCGGGGCTTCCGTACACACGGGAGCCCCTTTCCTTACCGGCGGGAGGTCCGCATGAGTCTCTCCGAGCTCTGGTCGCTCTATGGCCAGAACTATATCGACGCGCTGCTAGCAACCTGGGGCATGGCGCTTGAGTCGTTTGCCATCGCCATGGTGCTGGCCGTCGCCGTCACCGTGATGCGCGTGTCGCCGCTCAAGCCGCTGCGCGTCTTTGGCGACCTGTATGTCCAGGTCTTCCGTAACATCCCCGGCATCGCGCTGCTCATTATCGTCGTCTACGCGCTGCCGCCGCTCAAGGTCGTCCTGCCCTACCGCACCTGCGTCATCGTCGCCACAGTGCTCTTGGGTTCTGCCTTTGGCTCCGAGAACTTTATGAGCGGCATCAACACCGTCGGTGTCGGCCAGGTGGAAGCCGCCCGCTCGCTGGGCATGAGCTTCAGCCGTATCCTCGCCAAGATCGTGATTCCGCAGGCGCTGCGCTCGAGCGTGCTGCCCATGACCAACCTCTTTATCGCCGTCATGCTCACCACCGCGCTCGGCAGCCAGGTGCCGCTTAAGCCGCAAGAGCTTACCGGCGTGGTGAGCTACATCAACACGCGCTCGCTCGGCGGCGTCGCCGCGTTCTTTATCTCGGCGCTCGGCTACCTGGGCACGGCCTTTGTGGTGAGCCACATTGGCAACTATATCGATAAGAAGGTGAGGATTCTCCGATGAGCAAGCACTCCTCTCCCGCGCTCACCATGCGCGATGCGCTCTACGAGGCTCCCGGCCCCAAGATGCGCGCCAAGATTCGCATCGGCACCGCCATCTCGCTTGTCGCCGTGGCCGCACTCGTTGCCCTCGTGTTGCAGCGCTTTTATGTGACCGGTCAGCTTTCGGTCCACTATTGGTATTTCTTTACGCACCTCACCACCTGGAAGTTCCTGCTTGCCGGCTTTGAGGGCACCGTTAAAGTCGCACTTACCGCTGGCGCTATCGCGCTGGTGCTGGGCTTAGCCCTCATGCTCGGCCGTATCAGCGACATCAAGCCACTGCAGCTGGTCTGCCGCGTACTCACCGATTTCTTCCGTGGCGTGCCGAGCCTTCTGTTCATCTACTTCTTCTTTTTGGTGCTGCCTCAATACAAGATCGCACTGCCGTCGTTTTGGATGCTCACGCTTCCCGTCGCGCTCGCCGCAGCCGGCGTGCTTGCCGAGATCTTCCGTGCCGGCGTCAACGCCGTGCCGCGCGGGCAGGTCGAGGCGGCCCAGGCACTCGGTCTCTCCAAGGCTAAAATCACCTTTAAAATTGTGTTGCCACAGGCTATTCGGTTTATCATTCCGTCGTTGATTTCGCAGCTTGTGGTCGTCGTCAAAGACACCACCGTCGCCTATGTGGTGAGCTACCCCGACCTCATGCAAAACGCCCGCGTGCTCATTACCAACTACGACGCCCTCGTGTCGGTCTACCTGGTCATCGCGGTCATCTATATCCTCATCAACGTCGCGATCAACAAGGCCGCTGTCTACGTTTCGCACAAGACCGGCGCGACCATCATCCGCTAACGCTTTACCATTTCGAGTCATAAGGAGCCGAGCACCATGGCACAGAGCACCTCATCCACCGGCAATCAGCCGCTGATCGAGCTCAGGCACGTCGATAAGCACTATGGCGATCTGCACGTCCTCAACGACATCAATCTCTCGGTCGACCGCGGCGAGGTCGTCGTCGTGATCGGCCCCTCGGGCTCGGGCAAGTCGACCATGTGCCGCACCATCAACCGCTTGGAGACCATCGACTCGGGCGAGATTCTCATCGAGGGCGAGCCCCTGCCGCAGGAAGGCAAGGATCTTGCCCGCATGCGTGCCGAGCTGGGCATGGTGTTTCAGCAGTTCAACCTGTTCGCGCATATGACCGTGTTGCAGAACGTCATGCTGGGACCGGTCGATGTGCTGGGCGTCTCCAAGGACGAGGCCCGCGAGCGCGCCATGGATCTGTTGAGCCGCGTGGGCGTTGCCGAGCAGGCCGACAAGGTGCCCGCACAGCTCTCGGGCGGCCAGCAGCAGCGCGTGGCCATCGCCCGCTCGCTTGCCATGCAGCCCAAGGCCATGCTCTTCGACGAGCCCACGAGCGCCCTTGACCCCGAGATGATTAACGAGGTGCTCGAGGTCATGGTCCGTCTGGCCCAGCAGGGCATGACGATGATCGTGATTACGCACGAGATGAACTTTGCCCGTCGCGTGGCCGACCGTGTCGTGTTTATGGCAGACGGTCAGATCGTGGAGACCGGCACGCCCGACGGGTTCTTCGACCACCCCCAGACCAAGCGCGCCCAGGACTTCCTCAACTCCATCAAGGGCCACTAGCCCAATTGCCATATCTGCTCGCCATGACCATCCAAACTCGAAAGCAACACCTATGATCGGAACTCGCACTTCATCGTCATACACCCCGCACGTCGACGTCGATCCCGCCGACCGCCCGCTCATCCTCGTCGCGCCGCGCTGGGAAGAGGCGAAGCCGTTTTTAAGCGAGACGCTCTCCCCCAACGAGGAAATCGCAAGTGTCTTTGTCGATGCCATCCTTGCCGCCGGCGGCCTGCCGCTGCAGATGTCCATCACCGAGGACATTGAGGTCATCCGCCATTACGTCGATATCGCCGACGGTATCGCTATTCCCGGCGGCCCGGATGTCAACCCCAAACGCTGGGGCGATGATCGACCCTACGACCCCACCCTCTGCTGCGAGATCCGCGATAGCTTTGAGTTTAAGCTGGTCGGCGAGGTGCTCCGCGCCAAAAAGCCGCTCTTTACCACCTGCCGTGGCACGCAGTTGCTCAACGTCGCCACTGGCGGCACCCTGTGCATGGACGTGCCGAGCCTGGGCGCTCGCGAGGGCCGCACGCAGTGGCGCCATACCCACGTGCTCAACGACCCCGTGCATCCCGTCGAGGTCGTGCCGGGCTCGCTGCTCGACCGCGCGGTTGGCGGACACAGGCTGATCCAAACCAACTCCGCACACCACTGCTGCGTCGATCGTCTGGGTAAGAGCACGCGTTTGGTCGCCAAGGCAACCGACGGCGTTCCCGAGTGCATCGAGGTCGAAGGCCAGCCATTCTGCTTGGGCGTGCAATGGCATCCCGAGTACACGTGGAAGACGCTCGAGACCGACTTTAACCTGTGGAAGTCGTTTGTCGAGGCGGCGGCAAAGGTAAAGCAGGCCCGCTAGTTTACGAACCACACAGGCTAAAGCCTCACATACTAGGGGGGCGGACACCAACTACGGTGCCCGCCCCCCTGTATTTGATATGCTCGGTATGTTCATCCCTCACAAACAATCAAAGAAATCTCGACCGCAATCGGTCGACGGTAAAGCAGATGGCAAAAACGCTTGCTACGTTAATCAGGCAGTCAATTAAAATCGAGGTGCATTGACCGTCCTCCAACGGGGTCACGCCGCAAATCCACATGAGCATCGAGGCCGGAAGTGGAAGCATGGAATTGGCTCCGACCTGTATGTAGAGCGTTACGACATTGACAAGCAACAGCATGCCAATAGGACCGAAGCCGGACCCAAAATAGGAAACAACGATCACGCAAGAGACCACATATGCAAGGCAGACGGCACTCGCCAGAAGAAGTCGACAGCAAAACATATTCAGGTTGAAACACTGTTGAGCATCCAAAACGATTGCACAGTTAAGACAGTACAAAACGACACTTGACAGGATAAACGCGCCCAATAGGGCGAAAGAAGACAGCACCGTTCGCGCAACGGTAACGCACGCCCGCTTCCCTCCCCGAGCCTCCGACAGCCCCCACGGTTCCTCGACAAAGCCCGAACTGACAAAGCGCGGCACAATACAAGCCGCGATGAACGGAAAGAACAATGCATGAGCCAACGGGGCTACGTTGAACAGCAGACCGCGAAAAAGCTCTGCATTACCAAATAGAAGGACATCCTCCGCCGATAGCAGAAGCGTCGGGTCTGGGAAAAAGCCCAAGAAACTGTTCTCACGGAGACTACAGAACCACATCGGGAAAGAATTAAGCTGCAATACCACCATGCACGCATAAATTACCGGGATTAAGGCGTACGTCCATTTACTCACGTGCTTCAATTCTGAATGGAGGAATCTTTTAATCTGACGAGCCATTGAGCACACCCCCAGCACGAAAGCTCACGAGAGCGTAAATCAATACCGATAAACAGCTGGCTGCCACGCCATAGCCCAGAAGCGCCAGTTGCCCCATATCGCTATACCCAAGGGCACATCCGACTCCAAGGTACGGCCCAGGAAGGAAGAAGATCCATCGCAAGGATGGTATAGGTGCCTGAAGGAAGGCTCCGTAGAGCGTCAAGCTCATGACAAATCCGATTATTATTGCAGCCCCGCTCAATACAGCGCTGCCTGTAATCCGATAGATGGTCACCGTCTCCAGCGCAACCGATATCACCAATACGGTGTTGACTATCATTGCAGGCAAAAATGCAGCCAGCATGCCATACGCGTAGCTATGCCCTCCACGTATTATGGCTATTGCAAACAGAAGAAAGCAAAGCGCAATATATGCTGCGCCAATTATTAAAGCAGACGAAAGCGCATGTGCTAGAACCCCATAAAAGCGGGTAAGACCTCTTGCTGAAGAAATTCGGCATCCCTCTTCATAGCCGCGCTCCTGTAAAATCGCCAGGCAAACGATGAGCGGAACGAACAGAGAGGTACCGGCAAAAGCACTGCGCACAAGGGACTCATCAGGCGCAGTAGGATCGATTACATTCCAGATGAAACCAATATCCTCCCCAAAAACGCTATTGCCAAAGGCTAGCAACGTTAACCCGTTTTTTAGAATGACACCGAAGAGAAGGCCGAACGCCAGCATAAGCGCAAGACCAAACTTCGCCGGAAACATCCTGCGCAAACGCATCATATCTGCCTTTATGGGATGGATCGCCCGCTTCATAGCGAGACCGCCTTCATCAAGCGCCTGTAATACTCTTTTAGGGACGACGCCTCACCCCTTATGACGTCCATCTGTTCCTTTTTCAGCAGTTCGCCGTCATGAAGAAACAGGCAGCTTGTTGCAACCGATGCCAGCTCAGCCAAGTCGTGGCTAGAGATGAGCATGGTTTTGCCCTGCTCCCGATTCAATCGACCGATAAGGGTCCATATACTCTCGATGCCCAGCGGGTCCAACCCATTTGCCGGCTCATCGAAAATGAGTACGTCGGTGTCGCCCAATAAAGCCGTAGCTATATCCAGTCGTCGCTTCATTCCCAGAGAAAAACTGCTCACACTCTTTTTCTCATCGACGTCCAGCCCGACTAGGCCCAAGACGCGAGGAACCTCACGTGTCTCATCGAGCCCCCATTCCGCACATCGGATCCGAAGATTCTCCACCGCACTGAGGGATTGGTATGCTCCGCTGGAATCTGGCACATAGCCGACACGCGTCCGCATCAGGCTCAGCTCTTTTTTCGACTTGCCTCCAAAGAGCTCCACGCTCCCCGACGATGGCTCACAGAGGCCCAGCACTATTTTAATAAGCGTGCTTTTGCCCGCCCCGTTTGCACCAACAAGGGCACAGAGCTCAGACTGATGTACCTCGAAGGAAACGCCATGCAAAACGCGGCGCTTCCCATAGCGCTTTGACACCTTTGATAGCTTTATCGCTGATGCGCTCATATCGTTCCTCCTTTCTTTTATCGTTCGTTCTTGCAGTTATTGTTTATCGATAACTTATATTTGTCAAGATAATTTATAGAGATGGGGCCCGTGCTGGACACGGGCCCCATCACACCAATATCTCGTTTTAGCTGCTCGCTATATGCTACTCATCGCTCAAATCGACAGCGAAGACTGATGTCGGAAGTGACGCCTCGTTGCCTCCGCCATCCCGCATCTGCCTCACGACATTTTTTGCGCGTTCGACAATAAGCTCCTCAAGCTCTTTCTCGCTCACGCGCTGAATAATATCTCCCGGTTGACAATCAAGCTCATCACAGATTTCGAGAAGCGTCTTAAGGCGAATAGCTTTTATTTTTCCGTTTCTTAGCTTTGAAATATTAGCCGGAGTATGCCCCGTCGCCCGAATCAGATCAGCGCTGGTCTTTCCGGTCTTAAGCAGCTGCGTCTCAAGCTCGATGATGAGATAGCTCATGTTTCCTCCTACACAAGCTCGTCAGACTGCTCTTGGAGCAGCGAGGCATAACTCCAGATCGCCGAGATAAACAGGCAGACAACTGCGCCGATAAACGACCCCGCATCAAAGGTAGCGCCTTGGCAAATCTCAATAACGAAGGAATGAGGCACGATGTAAAGCTCCAGTCCGCCAATGGTGAGATTGACCGATTCATAGGCACCAACAAACGAAACCACGGCGTTAACAGCAAAGGCAAGTGCAAGAACACGGATAAGCCGCACATGCGCCTTGGTAAAGGGCGAGACGCCCCGAGAGATGTTATGGCTGATTCCGCACAAAACGACAAGCGAAACACCCACGACGAGTGCCAGGCACAGCCCGCTTGGGATAACGATGCTCCCGCCATCGAGAAGCGTCACGACACCGAAAGAATCGACAGAAACAACGTTTGCAACCGCATACCAGATCACGTAAACAACCAACGCAGCAAAAGCGACGAGCATTCCCGCAAAAACGACCGTCATGCAAAAGCCAAGCTTCCTGATATTTTCGCCCGCTTTGGCCATACGCTGAACGCTGTTGGACATACACTCACCCTCATCGACTCTATCGTTATTCGAACAGTTTATCGAACAACGATATGGATTGCATGCGGAAAGCCCCGACAGTGCGCATAGGCAATTCACTAATCAGAAGGGGTGAGCGTGGTTTTTTGGACACGTATCGAACGAGCGTGGATAATCTCCCACTTTGAGACCGCCACGGGGCCTAAAACGGGAGATTATCCACGCTCATAGTCATCAAGGCTCACAGCCTCTTACTCGGCCGCCACGCGCAGGGCCGACATCGTTGCCGCATATTGCTGCTGCAGCGCATGCATTCCCTCGCGAGCGCCGTCAACGGCATCGGCGCCGCGCAGCGCTTCGGTCACCACGACCGCCGGCTCGTACAGGTTATCAAATCCCAGGTTCTGGCTCACGCCCTTGAGCGTGTGCGCTGCCATAAACGCACTCTCGGCGTCTCCTGCCGCCATGGCAGCCTCCAGCTTGTCCATGCTCTCGTCATCCAAAAACTTGAGGGCAAAGCGGGCAAGCATTTCCTCACCCATCAGCCGAGCGCAGGCGTCATCATAATTAGCGCCGATCTTCTCATACGCCTCACGCATGGAAATCATGAATCAAAAACTCCTTTGGTCAAACTAAATCGTAGGGAGCGCAACGACCTCGGCGGGGCGCGCCAATGTTTCGGCAATACGGTCTTTTACCTCGAGCAGACAGTCGAGCAGTAGCGGGTTAAAGGTGCCGCACTTACCGTCCAGGATCATCCGGATCGCCTCCTCGTGCGGGATAGCGTCTTTGTACACGCGCACGCTCGTCAGGGCATCGTACACGTCAGCCACCGAAACCACCTGCGCGGCGATGGGAATTTCGTCGCCCTTAAGGCCATCGGGATAACCCTTGCCGTCCCAGCGCTCGTGGTGCCAACGCGCAATCTGGTACGCATATTCCATAAGCGCATTGCCGGCGTGATGGCTACCCAGCTCAAGCAGCATGTCGGCGCCGATCGTGGTATGCGTCTTCATGATCTCGAACTCCTCGGGCGTAAGACGCCCGGGTTTGTTGAGAATCGCATCGTCAATCGACATCTTGCCGATATCGTGCAGCGCCGAAGCCAGGGCGATCGTGGAGCGTTCCTCATTGTCGAGGAAGATCGTGCCGCTACGCTGGACCAAACAGCCAAGCAGCAGCTCGGTCAGCTTTTCGATGTTCGTAACGTGCCTGCCGCTCTCGCCATTGCGAAGCTCCATGACGCCGGCCATGATGTCGATGAGCATGCGACTGTTCTTGACGCGCTCGTTGTACTGCTGGGACAGCAGGTTCGTCAGGCGGCGCTGTTTGGCGTATAGGCGGATGGTGTTGCTTACACGGCGGCGCACGACACGGGAGCCAAACGGGCGGTTGATATAGTCCGAGGCGCCCAGCTCGTACGCGCGCAGCACCATATCATCGGAATCTTCGCTCGAGATCATGATGACAGGCAGATTGTCGATACCCGTTCGGCGCGACAGATCGGCCAGTACCTCAAAGCCGCTTATGTCCGGCATGATAATGTCTAGCAGCATGAGCGACAACTCATCGCCATAGCGGTCGACCATATCGAGCGCCGTACGACCGTTATCGGCCTCGAGGATGCAATACTCGTCCTTGAGCATCTCGTTGAGAATGACTCGGTTCATCTCGGAGTCATCGACAATAAGCACCAAAGGCTTTTCGCTTTGGAAGGTCTCGATGGAATCGCCATCGGTCACGACCGTACCGGCTTTTGCCTTAGCGCGACTCAATAATTGGACAGCCTGGCTAACACCCTCATCGACCGTTTCGCCATGAATGCGAACGCCACCAACGCATGCCGTCAAGCTAACGCGCTCATGTCCCGGAATAATCGTGGAATGAACAGCATCGGTTACATGACGCAGGCGACGGGCAAAGTCATCGGAGGGGATATTGGGCATGACGGCCACAAACTTATCGCAGCCATAACGCACAAGCTCGTCAGTCGAACGAATACCGCCACGTATGGCCGTCGCCACGGCACCAAGCGCAAGGTCGCCGGCATGGCGGCCATACGTATCGTTGAAGGCCCTAAAATCATCAAGGTCGATCATGGCCACGCCGGCCTGCATACGGGCGCTACGAAGCTTTTCCTCGTAATATCGGCGATTGCGCACACTCGTCAGCACGTCGGTGTAGACAAGGTCCTCTTCTGCGGCCTCTTGCTCATCAATCGGACGCACCATCAGCAGAACGTGAGGCTCGCCCTCAACCATCAAAGGGCGCAGGCGGGCGCGGTACTCAATACCATCATTGAGCAGCTGCTCCGACACCTCATCGGAGTCTGCCAAAACCTCAAGACTTGACTGACGCAGACAAGGACACCGATCGCCGGCGAGCAGGCAGTTAGGCTCGCTCTTAATCTGATCGGCCGACAGCAAACGCACCACGGGGTAGGTCTTCGCGACGCGGGCGACCTCGGCGGCAGCCTCCTCGTCGGTTAGATTGGCCTCGTGATTATTGAGCATAGGGGGCCCTTTCGATAGTTTTGCTTGGTAGCAGTGGGTGCCAAATGTTACAAGGGTAGCACCTTGTCGATGCAGGTACGCACGTGAATACCGTTTCTTTTTCATGAGTTGGCAGACGGTAGGGCTGAAGCCGCAGACGTTGGGTTTTGAGCGCCTCTGTTAACACAGCCGAAACGTTTACGGAAAAGCCTGTTTGATTATTGCGGCTGTTAGAGCTCTAGGATGCCCCGGACAGCTTGGGCAGCCGCTGCCGGGCGATCGCGCAGACCGTTGTGCGCGCCGGGAACCGTTACGAGCGGACAGCCCAAAAGCTCAGCCGCCGTCCTCGTACCCGCCTCGCGAGGCATGTCAATCGAAAGCTCGCCCAAGAGCACGGCGGCCACCGTTTTCGATGCGCGGACGCTATCCCAATCGGGAACACAGTTCATAGTAGCCTCGTATTCGTTTGCCATGAAACTGCGGCCGTTGCGCAGGGCATGCTTGGCTTCTGCCTCGGTTAACTTGGGGGCCTCGGGGTCCGAATCGCCGATGGCGCCTAGGAAGGCTCGTAATGCCCTGGAGACCTTTCCCGCGGCGATCATCTCGAGCAAAACCGGGGCCGCGCCCAGGCCGGCACCCTCATCCGTCACGGCGGGTTCATGCAGAATCGCACGCGAGATTATGGCGGGGTTTGCACGGAGAAGCTCCAGGGTCACCAGCGTACCGGCACTGTGCGCGAGCACGTTTGCCGGAGCGCCAATATGCTCGATAACGGCCTGCAGGTCGGCGGCCTGGACGGCGAGGTCGTAGCGTCCGTCCGCAGCGTCGCCGCTCTCGCCGCAACCGCGGCGGTCGTAGGCAATGACGCGGTAGTCACAGGCGAGCTCGCGGGCGATGCCATCGAAAAATGCGCCATCGACGCAAGCGCCGTGCACGCACACCAAGGCGGGCGCATCTGGCGGCACGCCCGGGCCAGCATACTCGCGACAGGCGATCGTGGTGCCCGCATTCTCGACCGTAAAATCCATGTTGTGCCCCATCGTCTTGTGCCTTGTTAACACATTAACTGTACCCGACCCGAAACCTCTCATGGCGTGGACATTGAGGGCAGCGTGAAAAATCGAAACCTGAAAAGCACAAGCCCGAATCAGACTTTGGCACCGATGCTATGCTTAGGCACAGCTGTCCCAAGGAGCATATGCCTATGTCTACGTTTTTAAATGCCAGCCCCATCTTTGGACCGGTGCGCAGCCGCCGCCTGGGCCTTTCGCTCGGCGTCAACATGATGCCGGCATCGGGCAAGATCTGCACGTTCGACTGCATCTACTGCGAGAACGGTCTCAACGCCGAGCGCCCCTGCCACGAGCCGTATAACACGGCCGCCATGGTGCTCGACGCGCTCGAGGCCAAACTGCACGAGATGGCGGCCGAGGGCGAGCTGCCCGATGTGATCACGTTTGCCGGCAACGGCGAGCCCACCGCCGCGCCGGAGTTTCCGCAGGCCATCGCCGGTGCCGTCGCACTGCGCGACGAACTTGCCCCAAACACCAAGATTGCTGTGCTCTCCAACGGCACGCGCGCCGACCGTCCCCATGTACACGATGCGCTCATGATGGTCGACGACAACATTCTTAAGCTCGATACGGTCGACCCGGCGTTTATCCAGCTGCTCGACCAGCCTGTCGGCCCCTACGACGTCGAGCACCAAATCGAGACGTTCGCGAGCTTTAACGGCCACGTCATTATCCAGACGATCTTTTTGAATGGCGAATACCAGGGCAAGCCCCTCGATAACACTGGTGAAGCGTATGTCGGCCCTTGGCTCGCGGCGCTCGAGCGCATTCGTCCGCAGGAGGCGACCATCTACACGGTCGCGCGCGAGACGCCAGTCGCCGGCCTTGCCAAAGCAGCGCCCGAGGTGCTCGACGCCATTGCCGCGCGCGTCCAAGCCCTCGGCATTCCCTGCCAGGTGAGCTACTAGCAAAACCACGCAGCAGCCAGCGCTGCCATCCCGCCCCATCAGCTGCGGTGATATAGTTCCTATTTGTGCTGTTAAACCGCTTAAATAGGGACTATATCACCGCAACTTTTATGGACGCGTGGGTGGGCTATACTAGCTGCGAATGAAAGGAAGTTAGCCATGTTTGACAACGGACCCGTGCCCGGCCGCAACGACGCTTGCTGGTGCGGCAGCGGCAAGAAATATAAGAAATGTCACAGCGCCTTCGACGAGCGCCTCGAGCGCCTGTGGGAGGAGGGCTGGGAGGTTCTGCCCCGTACGCTCTACAAGACGCCCGCCGACATCGAGGGCATCAAGCGCTCCGCCGCCATCAACGTGGGCGTGCTCGACTACGTAGGCGAGCACATCGCCGCGGGCATGACAACCAACCAGATCGACCAGATGATCTACGACTACACCATCGAGCACGGTGGCACGCCGGCCGACCTCAACTACGAGGGCTATCCCAAGAGCGTGTGCACCTCGATCAACGACGTGGTCTGCCACGGTATCCCCTGCGATACGGACGTGCTGCACGAGGGCGACATCATCAACGTGGACTGCTCCACGATTTTGGACGGCTACTTTAGCGATTCGAGCCGCATGTTCTGCATCGGCGAGGTCTCTGCCGAGCGTCAGCGCCTGGTCGACGTCACCCGCGCCAGCGTGGAAGCGGGTCTGGCGGCCGTCAAGCCATGGCTGCCGCTCTCCGTTATGGCCGAGGCCGTGCAAAAGACGGTCGAGGACGCCGGCTTTAGCGTGGTGCGCGAGTACGGCGGACACGGCATCGGTAAGGAGTTCCACGAGGACCCGTTTGTGGGCTTTACCACCGAGGCGCCCGATGTGGACACCATCATGGCCCCGGGCATGGTCTTTACCATCGAGCCCATGGTCAACGCCGGAACGCCCGACATCAAGATCAGCAAGGGCGACGGCTGGTGCGTGCGCACCAAGGACGGCAGCGATTCGGCCCAGTGCGAGGTACAGCTCGTGGTGACCGAGGACGGCTACGAGCTGCTCAGCTGGTAGCTGTGGATGCGCCGGATGCTGACGGGCACGCTCGTCTTGCATCCGGCGTTTTTGTTTGAACGTTTTGTCTGATAAAACCTGCCAAAATAAACCTGTCCTTTTTGGTAGGTCGAGCGGAGAGGACTGCTTGTGAACATTCTGGTTTTGTTGCCCGTCAACGACCGTCATCGCGCAATTCTTGAGTCGAGCGCTCCGGGCGAAGACTTTATCTACACGAGCGCCGACGCCGCCACGCACGAGCAGGTCGCCGATGCCGACGTGATCCTGGGCAACATCGACCCTGACATGCTCACGGCATGCGAGCATCTCCAGCTGTTGCAATTGCAGACCGCCGGCTATGACGACTACCTTGCTGCTGGCACCGTGCCGGCTGACGCCAAGCTGTCTTGCTCGATCGGCGCCTACGGTCAGGCCGTAAGCGAGCACATGTTTGCTATGGTCCTTTCCATGATGAAGCGCCTGCCCGGCTATCACGACTTGCAGCGCGAGCATCGCTGGGAGGATTTGGGGCCAGTTACCTCGCTCAAAAACGCCAACGTGCTGGTGCTGGGCGCGGGCGATATCGGCGGTCACTTTGCCACGCTCTGCCGCGGCATGGGCGCGCACGTCCGCGGCATCAAGCGCCATCCGCTCGTCTACCCCATCGTGTTTGAGGACATGGACGGCATGGACGCCCTACCCGAGCGCCTGGCCGAGGCCGACATCGTCGCATCCTTTATGCCCAGCACACCCGAGACTCGCGGCCTGGCAAACGCCGAGTTCTTCGCCGCGATGAAGCCGGGCGCCTTCTTTGCCAACGGCGGCCGCGGCGATCTTGTGGTTGCCGACGACCTGGTTGCCGCCCTGGAGTCGGGACATCTCGCCGGCGCCGCGGTCGACGTCACCGACCCCGAGCCGCTGCCCGCCACAAGCCCGCTGTGGGATGCGCCCAACATGCTCATCACGCCGCACGTCTCCGGCTGGTTCCATCTAGAGGCCACGCTCAATAACGTCGTCGACATCGCCGCGGAGAACCTGCGTCATCTTCAAGCTGGCGAAACCTTACGTTGTTGGATTGAGCATTAGGGTTCCGGCGTTCTACCTGCGGGGTCTAGAGCTATTTGAGCGTTGCTAAGTAGTTTCTTGCGTTTTCGACGTTCATTGCTGCGACGGGCGCATGCGAACAGAGTCTGACATCGTTGGTGACCAGTAGATCTGCTTGAGCGCGTATCGCTGCCGCAATGATTAAATCGTCTTCGTAATCGCTATGGAGCTCACGCTGTCTGCTTGCCATCCAGATGTCGCTCAGGTCGCAGGGTACCGGCGTGGCAAGTTGCGACAGCACGCTAAGACAATCCCATGCAAGCGATATCGCTGCCGTAGCGGCATCCTGAGAAAGCGAACCGTGCTCTCGCCGATACCAGGCCTTATGCTCGCTTGAAATTAAATAGAACAGGTCTTTGGACGATGTCGCCGCATACAGCAAATCTACCTGCGCCGTGCATGCATCGCGCAAAAACTCAATCGCCGCCGAACGACCGCGTCGTGAGGGAATGAAGTAATCGAGCCATACGTTGGTGTCGACCAAGATACGCTTTGGAGCCTCACTCATAGAGCCAGCTCATCTCCTCGCCATAGCGATCCGCATAGGCGTTCCGTTTGAGTTCTTCGTCATCCGATGGTCGAGCCTTGAGCACATCGATTCCCGACTCACGGCAAGCGGCAGCGAACAGCTTCGACCCCTGATCCATGAGCTCGAGCTTACGTTTGGCGGCCTTTTCGCGCTCGCGCTGTTCCGCCCGGGCACGGCTGGGCAGCAGGATACCCTCGAGCGCACCGGGGCGATCGGCCAGCGACGCTGCAAGCTGCCAGAGCGCTCGCACCGCTTGGCTCGGCGTCATACCGGCCTTGGAGAGAGCGGCGTCCCCACTCCTTTTAAGATCGGCATCGAGACGTACGTTGATCTGAGCGGCTGTTGTGGTCATGGCCCCTCCTTAATACTTCAAAATATCATAAAGCTCTATGGTAGATACGTAAAGCATGTATAGCATTTATAAGCATTAGCCGTACTCTGTACACAAAAAGCCGCCGAGGCGCACTGCACCTCGGCGGCCACGTATCACCGATCTAGTTCGGTTTCACCCTTTGCATTCGCCCAGATAAAACCTGCCAAAATGAACCTGTCCCTTTTTGGCAGGTATTAGAGCTCCACGCTTTCGGCTCCGTTGATGGTCAGGTCGCGCTCGTAGAAGGCGGTGAGGGCGCGGATGGCGTACATCACGTCGCGCACGCCGCCGGTCTCGTAGCTCGAGTGCATGGCCAGCTGCGGCAGGCCCACGTCCACGGCATGCATGCTCGCCTGCATATTGGACAGATTGCCGAGCGTGGAGCCGCCGGCCATATCGCTCTTGTTGGCAAAGGCCTGCGTGGGCACGTCGGCGTCATCGCAGATAGCCTGGAACACCGCGCGGCTAAAGGCATCGGTGCAATAGTGCTGGTTGGCGGCTTCCTTGATGACGATGCCGCCGTTAAGCACAACCCGGTTGCGGGCATCGCACTTCTCGGCGTGGTTGGGGTGCACGGCATGCGCGTTGTCGCAGCTCACGAGCATCGAAGCGGCAAGAGCGCGATGATACGACTCGTCATCAAAGCCCAGCGATCCGTTGATGCGGCGCAGCGCGTCGGCCAAGAACGTCGACATGGCGCCCTGCTTGGTCTCGGAGCCAACCTCCTCGTTATCGAAGCAGCAGAAGACCGAGACGTCATGCGCATTCTCGGCACCCAAAAATGCCTGTAGCGAGGTATAGGCGCAGGCCAGGTCGTCGAGCTTGGGCGTCGAGATAAACTCGTCGGCCCAGCCCCAAATGCGCGCATCCTGACGATTGACCAGGAACAGATCGCGGCCCAGAATCTGCTCGAGCTCAACATCCAGTTCGTCAGCGATCAGGGCATCGAAGTCACCCTGCTTAAGGTCGCCAGCGCTGATGAGCGGGCACAGGTCAACGGCTCGGTTGGGAGCAAAGCCCTCGTTGACGCCACGGTTCATATGGATAGCAAGGCTCGGAATGATAGCGACCTCGCGCTCGGTGGCGAGCAGGCGGCTCTCAATACGGTCGCCTTCGCGAACCAACACGCGGCCCGCGAGCGCGAGCGGACGATCAAACCAGGTGTAGTCGATCATGCCGCCGTAAGCCTCGGTGTTCAGGCGCAGCGTCTCGCCCGCGCCGTCAAGCTCAGGCACGGCCTTGACCTTAAACGTCGGCGAGTCGCTGTGCGACGCCGTGAGCTGAAAATGATAGTCACCGGCAACGCCGTCCTCGCCCCACGTCGCGGCCAGGTCCTCGCCCACCTTAAAGGCAACGACGCTCGAGGTGTTGCGCTGCGTGTAATAACGCCCGCCCGGCTCGATGTCCCACGCCGCATTCTCGGGCAGGTAGGTAAAGCCCGCCTCGTCGAGCTCGGCCATAATGGTCGCCGCCGTATGGAACATGCTGGGGCATGCCTCGATAAAGTCGATAAGGTCGTTGGCGGCCTCGATATCATCGGCCGTCACATGCGCGCGCTCGGGCGTTTCCTGATCCGTCATGCTCTCCCCTTTCGCTGGGTTGATGGTCCCTCCAGCATACCCCCAACTGACCGGCCTGTCTGACAAATCGAATGCCGAACAAAGCCAGACGCTCTTGCGTTACAGGCAAACGACAATTGAATTGACAAGTTAACCAGTGGTAATTTCTGGTATTTTTGTTTACTGCCTTTAACTTTTTGCGGTAAGCAACATGAGTTCTATGGCAGTTACCTATCATGTGCGACGCACATGACCACTGTCCATCCGGGTGCAACAGGAAAGGAGAGCAGCACCCAACGACCGATCGATAGAAAAGAGGTTCTATGCACAACGATAACGCTGTGCTGCGCAAGCTCAACACCGTGGGCAGCAATGCCTGCCGAGGCGCACTCATCGCTGCGATGACCGTCTCGATGATGCCTACCAGCGCTTTTGCCGCAGCAGCAACAACGGAGACCGGCTCCGAAGCTACCAACAACGCGCCGATCTCCGCCACCAGTGAGGAAACGAAGTCCCTCAGCTCCGAGTATAGCCTGAGCGCCGTCTCTGACGACGCCGCATCCTCCTCGACCAGCTACGATTTGACCAAAATCGCAGATGGTACGTATGAGGGCACGGCCACGGCCAACTCGAATGACCCGCTCAATAAAGCTGGCGACGAATGGAACGCAGCTGATGGAAAGTATGACGTCAACGTCAGCGTAACCGTCAAGTCTGGCAAAATTGCCAAGGTCGAAGTCGCCGACTACAGTAGCTTGGGCGACGATGACTGGGACCGCATGGACAAGGCCGTTAACGGTTTTAGCAAAAAAGGCACGTCCTATAAGGGCATCGTCGAGCAAATCGAGACTGCCGGCAACACTACCTCAATCGATGCTGTTTCGACCGCCACGATCTCGTCCAACGCCATCAAGGCTGCCGTCGATAATGCCCTGCAGACTGCCTATGACGAGCAGAATCCGTCGACCCCTGCGACCGACGAGTACACCTACGGCTACGCTGGCCTGACGTGGGCCGAGTATTGGGCTGGTGAAAACGTGCAGGCGGCAGGGTCCTCCGCTTCGTCGAGCGAGCTCGATTCCCGCAACGAGGCCGACAAGGGCGCTTTTGACGTGGTGACCCGTGCAACCTTTAACCACGGCCTGCATCGCGGCAGCTATCAGTGCACCGACGTGATCGAAACTGCCGAGGGCATAAAAATTTACCCTTCGTATTATCCTGACAGCAAGTCCTTTGTTGATGTCGATGGCAACGCCTTTTCTATTGACAGCAAGGCTAAGACCGTGACGGCAGCCGACGGCACGGTGTACACCATGACGGGTCACGAGGTCACGGGACTCAAGTACGTTCCCGTCAAAATCAAGACCAGCGATCTGGAGGCTTTTAAGGCGAGCCACAGCTTTGTCGCCAATGGCGAGACACTCGCCGGCGGCTACGGCGAAAATAACCTCCAGGCTTACTCCGGCCTGGTTGCGGCCGTCGACGCCGACACCAACGGCCTTAAGACCGTGACCAACAACAACGGGACCTTCAGCTTCTCGGCCGCCGCCACCGGCACCGGCTCGGGCATCAAGAACCAGGAGCTCAAGACCGCCACAGGCATTGAACCCACGGTTAAGGACGCGAGCGGTTCCTACGGCGAGTTCCTGCGCGTAGACCTCAACGGCAACTATGGCGACCTGGGCGCCAATATGCAAAGCGTCACCTGGACCTATTACGGCGACGACGAGACCTACACCAACGCCCTTGCCACCTACGGCACCAAGTTCGCGGCCGACAACTGGATGCACAAGACCATGGGCATTCAGCTGGGGCTCACTAAATCTGAGCGCTGCCAGCTGCCCGAGGGCACCAACGGCACCGGCTACTGGAAGCTTACCGTCCACGCCTTGGGTTACAACGATTACACCTACACCTTCCAGGCGACTGACGACAACATCGTGGGCGCCAAGGAGCCGGTGACCGACGCCACCAGGGCCCAGCTGCAGGAGCTCTACGACAAGGCGACGTCCCTCGATAAGTCCAAGTACACCGAGGACTCCTGGACCGCCTCGTCCATCGAGACCGAAACTGCCGAGACCAAGGACCTGCTCGCCAAGAAAAACCTGGGCGAAGCCGAGGCCGCCGAGCAGATCACTCACCTGCGGGGCGCGCTCGACGCGCTCGTGAGCCTGTATCCCCAGGCCGGCGACTACGTGCTCATGAACATCCCCTACGCCGATTTCTATGCCGCCGAGAGCAACAACGCCGGTACCGACATCGTGACCTCGGCTACGCTGCAGAAGACGCGCTCCAGCTTGGCGAGCGGTTCCTACCACGTCAATTCCGACGGTACGGATATCTCGGGCGCCACGTTTGCCGTCAAGGTGGGCGAAGGCGACATCGATTGGTCCAAGTTCACCCGCGTGACCGACAACAGCTCCGTTACGATCACCACCTCGATCAAGGGCAAGGAGTCCACGACGACCTACACGGGCAAGGACGCCCTGTTTGAGTCTGCGAACTACTCTTACTACGTGCTGCCCGCCGGCGAGGTTCCGACCAATTACAAGGAGCTCACCGCCGATTCCGAGGGCAACCTGAACTTTGGCGCTGTCGAGGGCAAGAAAGCCACCGAACTTGCAAACGTCACCGCCACCTTTAAGACCTCCAGCAAGTACGGCGACTACGAGATCGACTTTGAGAACCTGCGCGAGCAGATGGTCGACGCCGACGGCAACCAGGCGACCGTATACGGTGCCGTGGTCAATGCCGCCGATGCGGACGGCAGCAGCGAGGGCTATGGCATGCGCGCTGTCGAGAACATCTGGAAGGGCAAGGAGATTGCCTGGAGCTGCGGTCTGGTCAACGAGTCTCACGGCAGCCCGCTGAGCTCGCAGTACTACAAGTCCATGATGGGCAAGACCATCAAGAACGTGACGTTCTACACCTCCACGGGCACCTACACCGTTGCCATGGACTACTACGTCCCCGTCAAGGCTTCCAAGTCCGAGATCAACGTCGAGGCGAGCGCCGAAGCCGACGCCAAGACCGCCAAGATCGAGGCAACGTTCCCGAAGGACTTCAAGGCCGCCTATACCGTCGATGGCAACGCTGTCGACGTCACCGACGGCAGCTTCTCCATCGAGAACCTCAAGCCCGGCAAGCATAAGCTCGTGGCCCATGACGAGAGCGGTAAGTACGCCGATGTGACGAGTGAGTTCACCGTCTCCACCGACAAGACCGTCGCGACCTTCGATGAGGGCACCTCGAAGATCACCGCCGCCAACGAGGGCGACGATGTCGAGAACTTTATCGGCAACATCACCACGGTCACCGTCAACGGCACCGACTACGCCGCTTCCGGCCGCGGTTCCGTCAAAATCATCAACGCCGACGGCTCCATCAACCTCGACGCCGTCGCCGGCGGTCAGCAGAGCGCCAAGCCTAAGGCCGCAGGCCAGCAGCAGGGCACCAAGGTGTTTGCTAACTACGGCACCTACACCATCAAGGTAACCTCCACCGGCTACAACACCCCGCTCGAGTTCATCTTTACCCATAAGGCCGACCGCACCAAGCTCGACAGCGCCATCGATGCGGCCGAGAAGCTCGACCAGAGCGCCTTCACCGCCGTCTCCTGGAACGCCATGAGCGACGCCCTCAGCGCCGCCAAGACCGTCCAGGCCAACGCCGCCGCCACCGACGACGACATCGCCCAGGCCCTGAACGCGCTCAACAGCGCCGTGGCCAACCTCGCCGCCAAGGCGACTGATGAGGCCAAGTCCGCGCTCGCCAGCCAAATCGAAAGCGCCGGCGCTGTCAAGAATGACGGCTACACCGACGCCTCCTGGAACGACTTCCAGACAGCACTCGATGAGGCCAAGCAGGTTGCCGCCTCCGAGGACCCCTCCGCCAGCGAGGTGGCTTCTGCCGTTGACAAGCTGAAGGCCACCCAGGACGCACTTACCAAGAAGGGCACGGAGGGAAAGCCCGCCGGTGGCTCCACCTCTACGACGACCACAACGACGACCACCGATACCAAGAAGGCCAATGCATCCAAGAAGGACGCAAGCGGCCTCCCCGGCACCGGTGATACCCAGGTCGCCACGGTCGGCATCTTCGCCGGTATCGGCGCCGCCATCGCGGCCGCCGGCGTCGCCATCCGCCGCCGCATGCAGCACTAGCGCCTAAAACGCGCGCCACGCGCTCGCAACGCAAGCGCCCGCAGCCCCAACCAGGGCTGCGGGCCTTTTCTCATACTCGACCACGGGAGACCACCCACAAATGGACAACTACCAACCCAAGCACTCAAAAGCCAAGGCGCTCGGCCACGGCCTCGCCACGGCAGGCTTCATCGTGCCCTCGATCGCCGTGGGCGCAACCGTAGCCCTCGTGGTGTCCCAGTACACCCCGCTCGTGGCCAAGACGGTCGCCGCCACGCCCGCGCAAGAGGCCGCAGGCGCCGACCTCAAGACCGTCGACACCTCCAACGTCCAGAAGGAGACGGCAACGCCGGCAACCGAATCGCTCGACCCCTCGGTCTATGGCATGGACGCCGCAAACCTCAAGGACGGCACCTATGAAGGCACAGGTACCGGCTTTAAGGGCAGTATCACCGTGCGCGTGACCATCGCGGGCGGCAAGATCGTGGCAATCGACATAGTGTCGTCTGCGGACGACCCAGCCTACTTTGGGCGTGCCCAGGCTCTCACCCAGTCGGTGATTAGCGCGCAGTCGACGTCGGTCGACACTATCTCGGGTGCCACGTATTCATCAAAAGGCCTGCTCATGGCCATCAAAAACGCACTGGTCAAGGCATCGGGCGGGCTTGCCGAGGCTGTTGCCCCCGCCCCTGCGGCCGGCGGCTCCTCCAATAAGCCCCACCACGCCATCGACCCCTTCACGCCCGCCGGCGGCTACGCAGACGGCGTCTACACCGACTCCGCCTGGGGCTACAGCGAGGACACGCCCGTCAGCGTGCGCGTGACCATCGCGGACGGCAAGATCGCCAACATAGAACTCGTGAACACGGGCGACACGCCCGAGTATTGGAGCCGCGCCTGGAACGCGCTCCCCGGGCTCGTCATGCAAAAGCAGAGCGTCAATGTCGATACCGTGACGGGTGCCACGTATTCGAGCGAGGGCATCCTGGGCGCCATCCAGGGCTGCCTTAAGCAGGCCGCAGCCGGCACAAAGGACCCCGAGCCCGCGCCCGGCCCCGATCCCGCGCCCAACCCGGACCCCTCGCCCGACACGCCAGACGAGGTCCACTACGCCGACGGCGACTTTACAGGCTATGCCCTCTGCAAAAACGAGGAGGACGAGGAAGCATTCAGCCCCTACTACGTCAAGCTCACCGTCACCGTTAAGGACGGCAAGGTTACCGGCATCCACGATATCGAGGGCGTGGGCGGCAAGCCCGATGAAAGCCTCTCCGAGGCCCTTGATCCCTTTGACGAGGATAACGAGCCCTACCTCGATAACGCCATCAACGGCCGCACCTTCCGCGGTACCGTCTACACCGGCATCCCCGAACAGCTGCTCGCGGGCACCGAGGCCGGCAAGATCGACGTGGTGGCGCGCGCCACCTACTCCAGCCGCGCCATCGCCAACGCCTACGCCGACGCCCTCGCGCGCTCGGCCGCGGCCTATAAGGACGCGAACGACAGCAAGGGCGACAAGGCGGACGCTTCTGACAAGACAAACGCCCCCGATGAGCCTACGGCCAACCCGACCGCCGCAAGCGGGGTCACCGAGGAGGCTGGCGCCCATGCGTAACCCGTTTGCCCTCCTTGGGCGCCACCTCTGGCGCAACCGCAATTTCTATCTCAAAGCCGTCAACGCCGCGGCCGTCGTCGCCATCGTGGCGGGCTACAGCAGCTGGGCCGCCCAGGCGGCAGAGGCCGACGCCCGCACCCAGGCGGAGGCTGTCCAGGCCGAGCGCTCGCAGACGCGCGGGGCCTATGCCACCGACGGCACCTTCGAGGGCAGCGCCCAGGGCTACGGCGGCACTGTCACCTGCCGCGTGACCATCGAGAACGGATACATCGAGAGCGTCGAGGTCACGGACCACGCCGGCGAGACCCCCGCCTACTTTGCGCAGGCCGAGGGCCTCACGCAGATCATCTGCGACGCCCAGGGAACCAACGTCGACACCGTCTCGGGTGCCACGTTCTCGAGTGCCGGCATCCTAAACGCCGTCAACGCGGCGCTTGAGCAGAGCAACGCCGGAGGTGCGCAGTAATGGCCAGGACTGCATCCGCCAAGGCCCGCGGCGCAAAGCGCCCCGCGGGAACCCTTGAGAGCTTGCGCAACGGCGCAAACGTCATCGCGCACCCCAAGAACAAGATGCAGGAGCGCCTGCGCCGACAGTACCTCCATCGCGGCGTGCGCTGGTGCGTACAGCTCGGCTTTCTCATCTGCTTCCCGGCCGCCTGGAACGCCGCCTTCAACGGCGTCAAGTACATCTTCACGCAGCTCGGGAGCCATGCGTCCATCGAGCTCACCGGCTTTTTATCCCTGCTTTTGGCCCTCTTGGCCTTCACCTGCGTGTTCGGCCGTTTCTTCTGCGGCTTTGCCTGCGCCTTCGGTACGCTCGGCGATATCGTCTACGCGCTTGCAACCCCGCTGCGCCGGGCACTCCGCCTTGAGGGCAAGGGCGCGCACCGGCTCCCCGCGGGCGTGCAGCACGCGCTCCAGCTCGTCAAGTACGCCGTCCTCGCGGGCATCTGCGCCCTCTGCGTGATGGGTATCTGGCCCCAGGTCTCGGGCGCGAGCCCCTGGGTCGCCTTCGCCGGCATCACCGCGCGCTCGCTCGAGGGCATCGCGCCCACGGCCTTTGCCGCACTTGGTGCGGTCATGGTTGGGATGGCCCTTGTCGAGCGTTTCTTCTGCCAGTTCCTCTGCCCTTTCGGCGCCATATTCTCGCTGCTGCCGGTGTTGCCGATCTCGCTTTTCAACCGCCGCCGCGAAAGCTGTGCGCGCGGTTGCAACCGCTGCCAGGACAGCTGCCCGGTACGCATCCACCCCGAGCGCGCCGACCTGCGATCGGGCGAGTGCATCGCCTGCGGGCGCTGCGCCGATGGCTGCCCCATGGCCAACGTGACGCTCGCCCGGCCCGACGGCTTTAAGCGCGATCAGGCAACCGACAATGTCAGCGAGCTCGCGCAGGGCAACACCCGCAAGCGCCCGCCCGCAGGGCCCGCCATTCGCGGGACCGAGGTTGCGCTCACGCTCGTCAAGGCTGCCATCCTCGCCGCGCTCTGCCACCTGCTCATGTAGGGCACGCGCACCCGCAGCCCGACGCCCCGTCAGCACCGAGTCGTGCAGGCGCAGGCTCATCCGTAACGCCACCGACCAGAAAGCTCGCCATGATCCAGACCCCCCACACCATCGACCGCCGCACGTTTATCGCCCTCGCAGGCGGGGCCCTCGTCTCTTGCGCCGGTGCACTTACCGGCTGCTCGGGCACGCAGGGCGGCTCGGGCTCTGCAGCCGCGTCCAAAGCGGGCTCCGCGGGCTCCGACAGCTCGCCCAAGGTGCAGAGCACGACGCTCTTTGTCTTCGACACTGTCGTGAATATCAGCGCCCAGTGCAGCAAAAAGGTCATGGACGAGGTCGCCGGCCGCTGCACCTACTTTGAGAACAAGTTCTCGCGCACCGTGGAGGGCTCGGATATCTGGAACATCAACAATGCAGGCGGCAAGCCCGTGGAAGTCGCGCACGAGACCGCCGAGGTCATCGAGGCAGCCATCCGCTATGCCGAGGAGTCCGACGGGCTCTTTGACATCACCATCGGCGCCGTCTCGAGCCTCTGGGATTTTGACAACGAGGTCAAGCCCGCAGATGAGGACATCCAGGCGGCACTCCCCCATGTGGACTATCGCACCATCTCGGTCGACGGCACCACCGTCACCCTCGCCGACCCCCAGGCCAAGCTCGACTTGGGCGGCATCGCCAAGGGCTACATCACCGACGACCTCGTGGCGCTCTTTAAGAAGCGCGGCGTCGGAAATGCCTCCATCAGCCTGGGCGGCAACGTCTACGTGATGGGCAAGAGCTTTGACGGCGACGCCTGGAACGTGGGCGTGCAAGACCCCAACGGCGCGCAGGACGACGTGCTCGCCACCGTCAAGACGCGTAACCGCTCCCTTGTGACGAGCGGCCTCTATGAGCGCGGCTTTGAGCAGGACGGCACGTTCTACTACCACATCCTCGACCCCAAAACGGGCTACCCCGCCGCCACCGACCTCAAGAGCGCCTCGATTATGACCAAGAAATCCGTGCTTGGGGACGCCTACTCTACCATCCTGTTTTTGCTCGGCCACGACCGCGCCATGGAGCTCATCGAAAGCGATGAGCGCTTTGAAGGCGGCGTTTTAGTCGATATGGACGATCGCGCCACCAAGAGCGACGGCTCGACGTTCAAGATCTTGCAGGACTAGGAGCCATGATGGTCAAGCGCAAAGGTGCGCGCGATGGGCGCGACAACAAAAGACTCAACCTCATCCTGGTTTTGGCGATAGCGGCCGTCGCATGCGCCGGCTTAGCCGCCACGCGTCTGATGGGAGCAAACACGAACGCCGACACGGCCACAGTCGTCATCCGCGATGGAGAGCAAAACGTCTACGAGCTTCCTCTGAACCAGAACACGACCAAGACCGTTACAACCGACTTGGGAACCAACCTCATCGAAATCAAAGATGGACGCGTGCACGTCGAGAAGGCAGACTGTCCCAACCAGGATTGCGTGCACCAGGGCTGGATTGACGCTGCCGGGCAGCAAATTGTCTGCCTTCCGCACAAACTCACCGTCGATATCGTCGACGAGAGCGCCAAGACCACCTACGACGTAGTGGGGCGCTAATCCGTGGAGATGGTCGATATCGAGCACGCTCGCCGCCTGGCGCGCGTTTCGCTGTTGTGCGCCTGCGCATTGGTACTGTCCTATCTGGAGACCATGATTCCGCTGCCCGTCGCGGTGCCCGGCATTAAACTGGGCCTTGCCAACGTGGCCGTAGTCGTCGCGCTCTATACACTCGATGTCAAAAGCGCCGCCGCCGTTGCGCTCGTCAAGGTCTTTGCATCGGGCTTTTTGTTTGGCTCGCCCATGATGCTCGCCTATAGCCTGGGCGGCACGGTCCTCGCCTTTATCGGCATGGTCGCCCTTGCCGCCATGCCGGGTGTTGGCTTGGCGCCCGTGAGCATGCTTGCCGCCGTGCTGCACAATGTAGGCCAGCTAGGCGTTGCCGCCATGGCGCTGCAGACCCCGGCAGTCTTTATCAACCTGGGCGTTCTGGGCGTTGCCGCCTGCGTCACCGGCGGCATTACGGGCGCGGTGGCAGAAGGTGCGCTCGCCGGTATTGAGCAAACCGATGACACACGTCCCTCCGTCGATTGCGCTGCACTTGCCGCCAATATCGTGGCAGGAGAGCGCATCGCCTTTGTCGGCACCAACGGCAGTGGCAAAAGCACCTGTGCACTCGAGCTTGCGGGGCTGCTCAAAGATGCAAACGGGCCCGCTATGCGCGTGCAGGGCACCGTAGGCCTTGCTTTTCAGGATCCCGATAACCAGATCGTCGCTCCAGTCGTGCGAGACGACATCGCCTTTGGACTCGAAAACCGCGGTGTCCCCCGCGACGAAATGCGTTCAGAAGTCTTGCAGGCACTCAACGAGCTTGGCATTGTCGAGCTTGAGCAACGCGATGTCGCCACGCTCTCGGGCGGCCAAAAACAACGCGTGGCAGCGTCGGGATTGGTTGCGCTCACCCCTTCGCTCATGATTTTTGACGAGACGACCGCCATGCTCGACGAGACCGCCCGCGAGGCCGTCAATGATCTCATCGATCATCTTTGCCAGCGCGATGTTGCCGTGATCCAGATCACGCAGTTGCTCGACGAGGTCGCGCGCGCCGACCGAGTCGCCGTCTTCGAGGCGGGCGCCATCGCATACCTGGATACCGTGCAAGATCTTGCCGACCAGCGCGATCTGCTCATTCGATGCGGCCTGGAGGAACTGTGTCGTTAACCTGCTCAAACATAACCGTCCGCTATCCCGAAGCAGACGCCTGTACCCTATCTCATGTTTCGTTGGAAATTAGGCCCGGCAGCGTGATCGGTATCGCAGGCACCTCTGGCTCCGGCAAGTCAACGCTGCTGCGTGTCCTTGCCGGAGCGCTTGCCGTGCAGGCGGGGTCTGTCGTGGCGGACGGCACCGCGCTTGGCACACACCCCACGGCGGATGAACTTCGTACGTACCGCAAAACCGTGGCACTCGTGCAGCAACGCCCCGAGCAGCAGTTTTTTGCCGCCACGGTCTTTGACGAGGTGGCGTTTGGCCCCCGCAATCTTGGACTGGACGAAGCCGAGGTCAAGCGACGCGTTGGCACATCGCTCGCCAGCGTCGGGTTTGATCTCGCCGCTATCGGCGACACAAGCCCCTTTGCCCATTCTGGCGGAGAGCAGCGCCGTATCGCCGTTGCCGATATGCTTGCGCTCGAGACACCGTATTTGCTGCTCGACGAGCCCAGCGCTGGACTCGATCCCCGCGCCCACCGGCTGCTGCTCGAGCGCTTGGCTCAACTCGCACGCCACGGCCGCGGCATTGTAATCGCCACGCACGATTCGCGTGTGCTGAGCATCTGCGACAAGGCCTTTCGGCTGCAGGACGGCATGCTGCTGCCGCAAAGTTCCGAGGGCATCCAGGTGACATCCGTTGGCGTGACGGCCGCACGTCCCGTGGAAACCGGACATACCCCGTTGGCGTCCAAGGCGGTCTCATTTGGCATCTTTCGTCCGGGGTCAAGCCTCGTTCACCTGCTGCACCCCGCCACCAAGCTTGTATTCTGCATGCTCTTTATGATTGCCGGCTTTATCGCCCAGCAGCCCGGCGCCCTTGCCGCCGTCGCGCTCACCGCATTCGCCTCGCTCGCCGCAAGCGGCAGCTCGATGCGTCAGGCACTTCGTGCCCTCAGGCCATTTCGCTGGCTTATGGGGTTTGTCCTGGTCTTCAACGCACTCTTTACGGCATCGGGGACTCTGCTGCTGCAGGCGGGACCCGTGCAGATCACCTCGGGAGGTCTGCTCTTTGGCGCGCTCTGCGTGCTGCGTTTTGCCCTCATTATGCTGGGAACGTCGACGCTCATGGCGACCACCTCCCCCACTGCACTCGCCGATGGCGCCGCGGCGCTTCTGAGGCCCCTCGCCCGTCTGGGCCTGCGCACCGACGATGCCACTATCGCCATTCAGCTCACGCTTCGTTTTGTCCCCGTGCTTATTGAGGAATTCAATCGCATCAAGGCCGCTCAGGAAGCACGGCTGGCGCGTTTTGACAGTCCCTCGCCTCTGCAGCGTGCACGTGCTTTTATCCCCGTCATCACGCCCTTGTTTAGCAGCGCGCTGCGGCGCTCCGACACGCTCGCGCTCGCTATGGTCAACCGCGAATATGGAACGCGCCCACCTGTCAGCAGAACCTGTCTGCGCGACTATCGCTTTAATCGGGCAGACCTTGCTGTTCTGACGCTCGGATGCTGCATCGTTGCGATTGCGCTACTCTAGGGCTCGGCATGCCATGCCACTCGCCGGAATGCGGCATGTGACCTGCATGTCGTTTGCGATAATGCCTATATCAATGCTTCGAGAGGAACCGTCATGAAGCCACGTAACATTGCCATCGCCTGCGGTGTCGCGGGAGTCGCCGTCGGCCTTGCCGCTGCCACCGGTATCGTTTATCGCAAGCAAATCAAGTCCGTCGCGTCGCTCAAACGCTTGACCGACTATGCGGATGGCTATGACCTGTACGCAATCGACATCGCCTACGACTACGACCTCGAACGCATCATCGCCGTCGATGCGCGCGACGACCAGGCCTACATCGATGCCGTGGTGGCGCAGGTGCTGCCTGGTGTGCCGGCACATGTCCAGGCGCCCCAGTTTGCCTGCAGCGCTTTTGTCGCCGTAGATGCCGAAGGCCGCGTGCGCACCGGTCGCAATTACGACTTTAAGGACGACACCTCGGCGCTGCTGGTGCGCAATCACCCGCGCGATGGCTATGCCTCCATCGGGTTTGCTGCCCTTAACAACCTAGGCGCCAACACTCCACTTGGCTCCGTCGCCGGACGCGCCGCGGCCTTGATGGGCCCGTTTGCCCAGCTCGACGGCGTCAACGAATGTGGCGTGTCCATTGCCGTGCTCACCCTGGATTCCAAACCCTGTGACCAGGACACGCAGCGCCCCGTCATCAATACCTCGCTCGCCATCCGCCTGGTACTCGACCGCGCCGCCACCACGCAGGAGGCCGTCGACCTGCTTTCTGCCTACGACATGCACGCCATGGCCGGACGCGACTACCACTTCTTTATCAACGACGCCGCCGGCGACGCGCGGGTGGTGGAGTGGGATCCGCGCGATCCGGACCGCGCTTTCAAAGCAACTCCTGTACGCCAGGTTACGAACTTCTACGCCTGCTATGGCGACGAAGTGCTTCCCAACCAAAAGAACGGTGAGCTGGGCCATGGCAAGGAACGCGCCATCGCCATCGCCGATGTCCTCGACGCCCATACCGGCGCCCAAGATGAGGCAGTCGCTTGGAAGGCCCTGCGCGCTGCGGCGCAAGAGCCCAATCCGGAAGACATCACCAGCAACACGCAGTGGTCGGTCGTCTTCGACAACACCGAGCCCGCTGCCGCCATCACGCTGCGCCGCCACTGGGGTGACGTCGACGCCTTCGCGCTGTAAGGAGCTGGCACCGTCGTCCTTACGCTCGCCTGACGTTGCTTACATTTCTATACATTTGAGCTAACACGTTTTACCTCCGCATCAACAGTGTGCGGGGGTAAACTTATGCGCATGTTACAACTTGCCCGGAAGGATTCATCATGCTCAGGATCGGTCTTCTTACCAGTGGCGGCGACTGCCAGGCGCTCAACGCCACCATGCGCGGCATCGTCAAAACGCTCATGACCAATAGCGAAGAGCCTATCGAGATCTACGGTTTTGAGGACGGCTACCAGGGCCTTATCTACAGCAGGTTCCGCGTCATGTCGCCCGCCGATTTTAGCGGCATCCTCACCCGCGGCGGCACCATCCTGGGCACGAGCCGCACACCGTTCAAGCGCCTGGATGTTCCCGAGGCCGATGGCGTCGAAAAGGTGCCGGCGATGGTCCACACCTATCATAAGCTGCAGCTCGACTGCCTGTTTATGCTGGGCGGCAACGGCTCCACCAAGACCGCTAACCGCCTGCGCGAAGAGGGCCTCAACGTTATCGCCCTGCCCAAGACCATCGATAACGACACCTGGGGCACCGAGCTGACGTTTGGCTTTACGAGCGCCATCGACGTCGCTACCAAGTGCATCGACGACATCCACACCACCGCCTCGAGTCACGGCCGCGTGTTCGTTATCGAGATCATGGGCCACAAGGTTGGCTGGATCCCGCTGTACGCCGGCGTCGCGGGCGGCGCGGATGTCATCTTGATTCCCGAGATCCCTTACGACATGGATAACGTCATCAAGACCATCGAGCATCGCATGGAAACCGGCAGCCGCTTTACGATCGTAGCCGTCGCCGAGGGCGCCATCTCCAAGGATGACGCGGCACTGTCCAAGAAGGAGTACAAGAAGAAGCTCGCCGAACGCACGAGCCCGTCAATCGTGTACGACATCGCCAAGGAGATCGAGGCCAAGACCGGCCGCGAGACCCGCGTCGCCATCCCCGGTCACACGCAGCGCGGCGGTCAGCCCGATGCCCAGGACCGCATCTTTGCGACCCAGTGCGGCGTCGAGGCAGCGCTCGGCTGCCTACGCGGCGAGTTTGGCTACATGATTGCCCTGCGTGACGGCAAGATGTGCCACATGCCGCTCGAAGAGGTCGCTGGCAAGCTCAAGTATGTCGATCCCCAGAGCGATCTGGTACGCGAGGCCAAAGCGTTGGGCATCAGCTTCGGCGACGAATAGCCTCGGCTGGAACTGCTCTCATCGGAGGCCCCAGGGCCTACCTCCCAAATCGTCCTCGGACATGTCAGGACCCCGCCGTGCGCTTCGCGCGGCGGGGTCCTTCCGTCCTGCGGAAAGATTTGGGAGGTAGGCCCTGGGGCCTCCTGCGGTAACTGGGGAGGCCGAGGCTATTCGTCTTCTTGCTGTGGATGCCTGGCCTGAAATTAAGTTGCGGTGGAATAGTTCCTGCTTAGCCCGCAAATGGCTGAATCTAGGAACTATTCCACCGCAACTTACTGAGCGGGGGCTCTTGGCTGCTACTTGCACTGACATTTGTCCTAAAATGGCTGGTCGCTAGGGGTTGCTACCGGTAGTTGCGGTAGGGTTGGGGCAGATTCTAACTAGAAATGGTGGTCGCTACCGGTTGTTCTCGGCATACTCGGCTCATTCGATTACGGTCACCACATGAAAGGAACTGCTATGGATCTTGCAATGGCACAGCGGCTCGTTGACCGCCGCAAGGCTGCCGGGCTTTCCCAGGAGGCGCTTGCTGCCCAGCTGGGCGTAAGCCGCCAGGCTGTTAGTAAATGGGAGCGCAGCGAGTCCTCACCCGATACCGATAACCTCATTGCGCTCGCTGCGCTGTATGGCGTGTCGTTGGACGAGCTGCTATATGGGGAGGCAGCCAACGATGCCGACGACCTGGAGGACGGTGGCGCCGACACCGAGACGGCGAATGTGGCTGACGAGGCTGAAGATTCTGCCGAGCACGCCGATTGCGGCGACAAACCACTTGTCGATATTTCCCTCGCGCGCGGTATCCACGTCATTGATCCCAATAAAGGCGAGGAAGTCCATGTTGGTTGGAGCGGCATCCATGTGACCAACGAGCGCAAGGGCGAAGAGGTGCATGTGGGGCCGGGCGGCGTGCATATCGATACGCTTGAGGACGATGGACATAGCGTGCGCACCAATGACGACGGCACCGTCACCATCGACGGCGAGACGTTTTCCAGCTGGAAGGAAGCACACGACAAGCTCGACCATCATGGCAAGCATTTCCACACCAAGGTCGGACGTGCATGGAACAAGTTTCCCTTTCCCGCAGTGGTTGCCCTCGCCTATCTGGCGCTTGGCATCATCTGTGGCGCATGGTCCATGGGGCTCTTCCTCGTCTTTTTGATTCCCGTTTACTACGCGATTGGTGACTTTATCGATCGGCGCCACCTGTCTAAGCTGATCGAGGTCATCTACCCGGCAGCCGCCATCGCTTGGTTCCTCTACATGTGGCTCTGTTTAGGACAGCCCCATCCTGCATGGATCATCCTCATCACGATTCCCATCGTAAAGGCGCTCATGCGCTGGTGTCGCAAACAATGGAAGTGCCGCAAACAGGCCTAAACCGCCCCAACCAGCCAGCGCCACTCATCCAACACCGCCCGCCCTTTCCAAGTTGCGGTGATATAGGGGCTGTTTTGAGGCTCCAAAGCGCCAAACAGTCCGTATATCACCGCAACTTACAAACAACTGGGTCAGTTCCGGCACGGAGATTAGCATTGAGCTGACCGCGCGCCAAGAAAAGGGCCTATTTACTACGTTTAACTCGAGAGGACCGACCATACCCGCCTTTTCCGAAAAATGGCAAGCCCTCTACCTGCGGTTTTAATTTCATAATCTTTGTCATGGTCGAGGGTGTGGTAGCAAACGTAGTAGATAGGCCCGTTTTGTGGCATACGACCCATTCAAGCCCAATCTCGAAGGCTAAAGAGAGCCTCTCATCCACGCCTGCGGGCAAAAGATAGCAAAGCATAGCAAAGCAACGAACGCCGGGTCGCCCGTAGGTGCCCGGCGTTTGCCATGATAAAACCTGCCAAAATAAACCTGTCCCTTTTTGGCAGGTTACTCGGCACTCTTGAGGGCACCGACCATGTCAATCTTGTTGAGGGTACGGTTGGTGGCGAGGTTGACGATAAACGTAAAGCCAAAGGAAAGCACCACGGCGAGCACGTAGCTTAGCGGCTCGACTTCGACGTCAAAGTACAATGACGGCATCTGCAAGATGTACGTAAAGCTCTCGGCCAGCGCACCACCCAGCGGTACGCCCAGCGCGGCTCCGATCGCCGTAAGAATCAACGTCTCCTTGTTAACGTAATGGTGAACCTCGCCACGGCGGAAGCCCAGCACCTTGATGGTCGCCAGCTCGCGTTCGCGCTCCGAAATATTCGTATTAGACAGCGTAAACACCACCACAAACGACAGGCACGCCGCCATAAAGGTCACGAGCACCACGACCGAATTGATAATCGTAAAGTTCGCCTCATAGTTTTCCCAATGCTCGGCCGTACTCGAAATTGTGAGCCAACCGTCACTCTTAAGCTTCTTGCTAAACGCAATCTGGTCAGCCGACGAACCCTTAAGCAGCACAAAGACGCCGTTAAGGCGTGCACTTCGACCGAACGCGCGCTCATAGGTGCCCTGCGTCATGTAAAGCGTGTTGCCCAGATAGTTGAGCGAGATGTCGCTGACTTTGACCTTGGCAACATTGAGCGACGAATCCTGGACGTGTGCCGTATCGCCCGGCTTGATCCCCAGCACCAGCTGAGAGCTCTTGCTCAAATACACATCCCCGTCACGCAGGGCGAGCGGTTCTTTGGACTCGTCCTCTAGGCGCACGTAGTCGTTCAGGTCGTTCGTGCGGTCATCGGGCACCACGATCAGCTGCACGGTCTCGCTCTTTCCGCCGAATGTAAAGGTAACGTTGTCGGTCATAATCGGCAGCGTCGAAGTCACAGTCACGTTGGAATCATTGGCCGCGCCGCGCTCATCCAGTGCCGCACACGTCTGCGAAAAATCGTCGGGATTGGCGACCGCCAGCAAGTCATAGCGCGTGATATGCCCGTACTGTTTGGGCGAAAGCGCCACCGACGTGTCGCGAATTCCCATACCGCAAATCACGAGCGCCGTGCAGCCGGCGATACCGAAGATGGTCATAAAGGCGCGCTTTTTGTAGCGGAATAAGTTGCGTGCAGCGACCTTGTTCAAAAAGCTCATGCGGTGCCAGATAAAGCCGATGCGCTCGAGCAGAATGCGCGAGCCGGCGCGCGGGGCCTTGGGGCGCATGAGCGAGGCAGGGGTCTCGGCCATCTCGTGGCGGCAGGCGATAATCGTGGCTCCCACCACGCCCACGGCAAACAGCGCCACCGAAACGATCGAGGACACGATGTCGTACGAAAGCAGCATCTGGGGCAGCGAGTACATGTCGTCGAACACCGTAAACAAGAACAGCGGCAGACCCACAAATCCGATGATGTTGCCGAGCACGCCACCGATCAGACACGCCCACAGCGAGTAGTCCACATATTTGGACAGGATACGCCCGCGTGAATAGCCGAGCGCCTTGTACAGGCCAATAAGCGTGCGCTCCTCCTCGACCATGCGGGTGGCGGTGGTGAGGCTGATAAGCACGGCGACGATAAAGAAGATGAACGGGAACACCGTGGCGATGGCCTCGATCGAAGAACTATCGCTCTCGACGCTCGAGTAGCTTGCGATATTGCCGCGGTCCTGGATGTACCAGGTGCATTCGCCCAGGTCAGAGAGCTCGGCGCGGGCATCGGCAAACTGCTGGTCGGCGGCGGCGCGGCGCTGGTCCAGGTCGGCTTGCGCCTGCGCACGCTCGTCGCTGCCCTCGGCCATGCGATTGATGTTGTCCTGCTCGATCCCAAAGACCATATTCGCCTGACGCTCAGCCGCGTCCAAGCTCGCCGGTGTGTCGACCGTCAGCTCCTGAGCGCGCGCCTTCTCACGCTCCTCGCGGATCTTCTCGATATTGCCCTTGACCTCATTGATCTTTGCCGAGTAGGCATCCGAATAGGAATTGAGGCTCTTGGCTCCCTCGACGACCACGTGGACAGCGGAGTAGGAAGAAGATGTCGCGGCATCCTCGCTCACGTAGAACTTGTAGTCCGCAGTCGAAGCAGCGCGAAAGGCGTTGACTGTCGAGTCGGAGCTCACGTCGGTAGGATCGAGAACCTCGGCCGTGATGGTGTAGTCCCCATCGGCAAACTGGTCCTTGGCGCTTTGGTTCGACGAGCTCGCATCGTTGGCGGCAAAGCTCACCGTATCGCCGATTTTCTTGCCCGAAGCCTTCAAAAAACGTGAGGTCACTGCCACTTCGCCCGAAGTCTCGGGCAGCTCGCCGCGTACTAGCACCGGTTGGTCAATATTCTCTTTGGAGAGGCTCTGTACGACGACACGCTCGCGCGTCGTACCCACGGCGGTATAGGCGGTCTCGGTATAGATGCCCTCGGCCGTCTCGACGCCATCGACCTCTTGGATCGCAGCAAGATCGTCATCGGTCAGACCATAGGTCGACTGCACGTTAATGTCATAGACATTCTGCTGGTCAAAGTAAGCGTCAACCGAATCACACAGGTCCTCGCAGCCCGCCTTAAGGCCGCACATCACGCTCACGCCAAGCGCAGTAATCACGACGATAGACAAGAAGCGTTTGAGGCTGCCGCGAATCGTGCGGTAGATGCCACGGCGAAAAACCATCGGCACCATATCGTTTGAGCTTTGGGCAGTACGGTAGGTCGTAAAATCCTGCTCGCGCTCCGCGTTCTGCGCGTCGCGGCGCTGACTGTTTTGGCGGTCCTGGTCCATGGGCGCTACCACTCGATCGTCTCGATAGGCACGGGATTTTGCTGGACCGTCTCGCTCTCCACGCGACCACTCTTAAAGCGGATCAGGCGGTCGGCCATGGGCGCAAGCGCGGAGTTGTGCGTGATGATGATGACCGTAATGCCCTGCTTGCGACAGGTATCCTGTAGCAACTGCAAGATCTGCTTGCCGGTTTTGTAGTCGAGCGCGCCCGTGGGCTCGTCGCACAGAAGCAGCTTGGGATTCTTGGCCAGCGCGCGGGCGATGGACACGCGCTGCTGCTCGCCGCCCGAAAGCTGCGCCGGAAAGTTGGCGAGGCGCTCACCCAGGCCAACCTGGCGAAGCGTCTGTTCGGCATCGAGCGAATCGGGGCAGATTTGCGCCGCGAGCTCGACGTTTTCGAGCGCCGTCAAGTTGGGGACCAAATTGTAGAACTGGAAGACAAAGCCGACGTCGGCGCGGCGGTATTCCACGAGCTGCGCCTCGTTCGCGGAGCTCACGTCGCGCCCGTCCACCGTCACAGTGCCGGAGGTCGCCGTGTCCATGCCGCCCAGAATGTTGAGGGCCGTGGTCTTGCCGGCGCCCGAAGCACCCAGAATGATGGCGAGCTCGCCGCGCTCGACCGTAAAGCTCGCGCCGTCGAGCGCGTGGATGCGGGCGTCGCCTTCGCCGTATGCTTTGATGACGTCTTTGAATTCGATATAGGCCATCGATTAATTCCCATCTGGTCGGATAACTCTTTAGTATTACCCATTTCCCACCTACCAAAAAGGGACAGGTTTATTTTGGCAGGTTTTATATGGGGAAACGAGGAGCGCCGGGAGGCGTCCAGCGCAACCATTTGACCCAAACCGTGCTCACCGCTATGATGCCGCTGCGGAATGAATGTCTCCGCTGGGTGCGCTAGCTAAGCTGTCGCGTCGCCCTAAACCGCCTTGTTGCTGATGACTTCTGCTGTTACGTGATGTCCCTTGGGTATCACGCCGCGGCAGGAGTCTTTTTTGTTTTGGAGGAGAAGTGTCGGAAAGCAGCGCATCGAGCAGAATTAAACGCCTGGTCAACACCTATAGCGGCCTCGTGCTTATGGGTGCCGTCGGAATCCCTATCGGCGTTATCGTTGGTGCCATCTGTGCCCTCTTTGGACGCGTGCTCCTGGCGATTGGCGCCTTCCGGGACGCGCACGTCGCGCTTTTGCTCCCCTTCCTCGCTCTTGCAGGCCTTGCCATCGCGTTTGCCTACCGCACGTGGGGCAAGGGCACTGACCGCGGCATGAGTCTGGTGTTCGACGTAGGCCACGGACGCGAGGACGCCATCTCCCCGCGTTTGGTGCCGCTCATTATGCTGAGCACGTGGGGGACGCACCTCTTTGGCGGCAGCGCGGGACGCGAAGGCGTGGCCGTGCAGATCGGCGCCACCGTCTCGCATTGGATCGGCCGACGTCTACCCTTCCGAGACCCCGGCAACACGTTTTTGCTCATTGGTATGGCCGCTGGCTTTGCCGGACTCTTTCGAACGCCGCTCGCCGCTACGGTCTTTGCTGTCGAGGTGCTGGTCGCCGGACGCATGGAATACCACGCGTTGTTTCCCGCGCTTACGGCTTCGATTGCCGCAAGCATGACCTCGGGCGCCCTGGGGCTCGAGAAGTTCGAGGTCGCCGTTACCGCCTCGTATGCGCTCGACCTCCCCGGTCTTGGACGGCTGGCGCTGTTGGGTATCGCGTTCGGTATGGTCGGTGGAGCTTTTGCCTGGTGCCTTGCCCATGCTAAGACCCTTGCAGCGCGGCTGCTCCCCAGCCCTTACACACGCGTTGCCGTTATGGGCCTTGCACTGTCAGCGATTCTGTTCGTGCTGTGGCAGGGGCGATACTGCGGCCTTGGCACCAACCTGATATCGGCGGCGCTCGACGGTGACGGCAAGCTCGCCATCATGCCTTGGGACTGGGCGCTCAAATTCACACTCACCATCGCCACGCTTGCCGCGGGTTATCAAGGTGGCGAGGTCACGCCGCTGTTCTCCATCGGAGCCAGCCTGGGTGTCGTACTCGCCGGGATTCTCGGCATGCCCGTCGAGCTCTGCGCCGCGCTGGGATACTCCGCCGTCTTTGGCAGCGCCACCAACACGCTACTCGCACCCATCCTTATTGGCTGTGAGGTCTTTGGCTTTGGCAACTTGCCGATGTTCTTTATTGTCTGCGTCGTGGCTTATCTGTTCAACATGGATAAGTCGATCTATGCCTTGCAAGAGCGTGCGTAGAAAGATGTCCAAGCAGGTGGTCTCAACCGGAAACGGCGTCCCACTCTGAGGCTATATTCCGGGACACGGTTTCCGCTTGGGAAGCCATTCGGAAAGCGTGTCCCGCTTTAAAACGGAATTCCGGGACGTGGTTTCCGTCTGAGCCTCCATTCGGAAAGCGTGTCCCGTTCTTTCACGGCATCTTGGCTATGCAAAGTGCCCTGGCGTTACTCCTCGTACGCGCCCTCAAGCCGAAGCAGCCACTCCTTGCGATCGAGGCCACCGGCATATCCGTTGAGCGACCCGTCAGCGGCAACCACGCGATGGCACGGCACGATAATCGAAATGGGATTACGCGCAACCGCAGCCCCCACGGCACGCGGGGACACAACGGGAGCCTCATTTCCCGGCACACGATGTCGAGCCGCAACACGCTGAGCGATCTCGCCATACGTAGCAACCTCGCCACGCGGGATAGAAAGCAGCTCAAACCAAACCTCGCGCTGAAACGCCGTGCCAATCATATGCAACGGCGGCGTAAACCGAGGCTCCTGCCCCGCAAAATAAGCATTCAGCCAAGCCCAAGAACGCTCAAGCACCGAAGAAGCCGCACCATTTGCCGGACTCACCGAAGACATCCCACCGGTACCAGAAACCGCATCGGCACCTACGACATACTCCGCATCCTCTTTGAGCAGTGTAGAGCCAAAGTGCTCCTGCCCCTCAAACCAAAGCCCCGTCAGACCGCGGCCATCAGCGGCAAGCAGGATTTCGCCCAAAGGCGAGGCAAATGTCGTCGTGACCACCAGCGGCTCCTTTCAAAACTCCGCACCATAATACCGCGAATTGTGCAGACAACCCCAATCGACCCCAAAGTCACCCAAGGCAGCAGGCGCGACAGCGCCGCAGCTGCCGCACGACCCCACAGTCCCCGCAGGCAGCAGGCGCAGCGCGCCGCAGCTGCCGGCCGCGCCCCAAAGTCCCCCAAGGCCGAAGGCGCGCAGCGCCGAGGCCGCCGCCGGGACCAGGGCCCGCAACAACCACGTGCCCCCACATCAGCCTAGCGGCCCCAACCAACAACGGCCCCATCGCAGGCAGCTCGCAGCAGCGTCACCGCAGGCGGGGGCCGGGCTTGGTTTTCAGAACACTCCGCAGACCAGTGTGGCGCCTTGTCCGCGGCTCCGAAGGAGCAGGACAAGGCGCCACACATGGTCGAGGACGTTCTGAAAACCAAGCCCGGCCCCCGCCGGACAGGTCCCACTACTCGCAGAGCAGCTTGGCGATCTGGACGGCGTTGGTTGCCGCGCCCTTACGGATTTGGTCGCCGCAGCACCAGAAGGTGATGCCGCGCGCAGCCTCGGGGTTCGAGATGTCGCGGCGCACGCGACCGACCCAGATCAGGTCCTGGTCGGAGGTGTCCATCGGCATGGGGAAGCGGTCGTGCGCATCCTCGGCGCTCATGTCGTCAACCAGCTTGACGCCGGGAGCGACAGCCAGCGCAGCACGGGCCTCCTCGACCGTAATATCGCGCTCAAACTCGAGCGTAATGCTCTCGGAATGCGAACGCAGCACGGGCACGCGCACGCAGGTGCAGTTCACGCGCAGTTCGGGCAGATGCATGATCTTGCGGCCCTCGTTTTGCAGCTTCATCTCCTCGGAAGTAAAGCCTTCCTCCTTGACGCCGCCGATCTGCGGAATCAGGTTGCTCGCCAGCTGGGCGGCAAATGCACGCGGCTCGGGAATCTCCTCGCCGCGGCCCAGGGCGGCCAGCTGAGCCTCGAGCTCGGCCATACCGGGGGCACCGGCGCCCGAAGCCGCCTGATACGTCGAGACGATCATGCGCTTCACGCCGGCGAGCTGATGCAGCGGCCACGTGGGAACCAGGCCGATGATAGTCGCACAGTTGGGATTGGCGATAAGGCCATGGTGCCACTTGATGTCGTCGGCATTGATCTCGGGCACGACCAGCGGCACCTCGGGATCCATACGGAAGGCATGGCTGTTGTCGACCACGACGGCGCCGCGCTTGACGGCCTCGGGCAGTAGCTCCTTCGCGATGTCATCGCCGGCGGCTCCAAGCACAATGTCACAACCCTCAAAGGCCTCGGGACAAGCCTCTTCGATCACGATCTGCTCGCCGCGGAACTCAACGGTCTTGCCCGCAGAGCGCGCGCTCGCCAGCAGCTTGAGCTTACCGACCGGAAACTCCTGCTCGTTGAGGCACTCGAGCATCTGGGTGCCCACAGCTCCCGTCGCGCCCAAAATAGCAACCGTGTACTGTTTCATGCTTCCCCCTTTAAAGGTTATGGCTTTTGCCCGCACGCCAAGCAGGCCGATTATTGTTGCCAGTGTATACAAGAACGGGGCGGGCACGAAACCCGCCCCGTCGAAACGAAACCGAAACGAAACGCCCCGCCGTAGATTTATGAGACATGCCCATAAATCTACCGAGCCGTCGCTACTTTTTGAGCGCGGCCGAGGCGGGATCGACCGGTGCGGGAGCCTCCAGGTCGGAGACCCTTACAATACCGTTTTCATCGGAGAAGGCGCGGTAGATGGTCTGGATCGCCAGATCGAAGTCCTTCTCCTCCACGCCGATGATGATGTTGATCTCGTCGCAGCTCTGCGAAATCATACGCACGCTCACGCCCGCCTGGCCAAGCATGCCAAACAGGTGGCCCGAGATACCTGCGCGGCCGCGCAGGTTGCGGCCAACGGTAGCGATAAGCGCCAGGCCCTCGACAACCTCGATCTCGAGCGGCTCGACCTCCTGCTGAATATCGCCCACGAGCGAGTACAGCGAGTCGTGCACATCCTGCTCCTGCACCACGGCGCCAAAGCGATCGACACCGGTGGGCATGTGCTCGACGGAAACGTCATAGCGCTCGAACACCGAAAGCGCGCGGCGCATAAAGCCGACACGGGGCTTGGTGCGGTCGCGGGCAACGTTGATGGCGATAAAACCGCGCTTGCCGGTCACGCCGGTAATGATGGGCTCCGCCTCGCCCTCATCAGCCGTCTCGCTAATGATGGTGCCGGGGTCCTGCGGCGCATTGGTGTTCTTGATGACCAGCGGAATGCCTGCCTCGCGCACGGGGAACACGGCCTCCTCGTGCAGGACGCTTGCACCCATGTACGAAAGCTCGCGCAGCTCCTCGTAGGTAACGCGCGCAATGGGCTGAGCCTCGGGTACGATGCGCGGATCGGCAGAATAGAAACCCGAGACGTCAGTCCAGTTCTCATACAGGTCGGCGCCCAGGCACTTAGCCAGAATCGAGCCGGAAATATCGCCGCCACCACGGTCGAGCAGCTTGATCTGCCCCTCACGCGTCGCGCCGTAGAAACCGGGCATAACAAAGCCGCCCTGCTGACCGTACTCCTGCACCAGCTCGGCGGTGCGGTTCATGCTGAGCGTACCGTCGTGATGGAACGCCACAACCGTCGCAGCGTCCAGGAACGGCAGGCCCAGGTACTCGGCCATCAGGCGGGCGGTGAAGTACTCGCCACGGCTCACGAGCTCCTCGGTGGAGTAGCCACCCGAGCGAGCGCGCTCGGCAAAGGCCGCGAACTCCTCGCGGATGGGATAGGTGAGCTCCAGCTCGTCAGCGATATCAAAATAGCGCTGCCCAATGTCCTCGAGCAGCTCCTCGCACGACACGTGGTACTTGACGTGCGCGTTAACCAGGTAGAGCAGGTCGGTCACCTTGGTGTCGCCCTTAAAGCGACGACCGCAGGCAGAAACCACCACAAAACGACGGGCAGGATCGGCATCGACGATGGCCTTGATCTTCTTAAAGTGTTCGGCGTCGGCGACCGACGAGCCGCCAAACTTGGCAATCTTAATCATGGGCTGGAGGTTACCTTTCTAAAAGCCTCTGCAAACCTGTTTTGCGCGCTCTGATACCATGGTTTCACCGATTGGGACCAAGGCATCCGAGGAGCAGTGTTATATGGGAACTTATCATAGTACACGAGGACGCACTTTATCGTGCTCAAGTAAGGTGGCAATCCGTACCGGCATCGCTCCCGACGGGGGTTTGTTTGTCTCGGACGAGCTCGGCACCCAGCAGGTCGATATCAGCTCGCTTGCAGATAAATCGTACTTTGAAATCGCTCAAGATGTGTTGGGAATGTTACTGAATGATTACACAGCCGAAGAAATTTCGGCGTGTGTCGACGAGGCATACCGCGGCACGTTCGCGAGCGAAGAGGTCACGCCGCTCGTCAAACTCGACGCCGCACCGGGCGCCGACGCCCCGCAAACCTATGTGATGGAGCTCTTTGGCGGCCCCACGAGCGCCTTCAAGGACGTCGCCCTGCAGATGCTCCCCCGCCTGATGGCCCGCACCTCTGCCAAGGACGGCGGCGCCGAGCGCATCATGATCGTCACCGCCACGTCGGGCGACACGGGCAAGGCAGCACTCGCCGGCTTTGCCGACGCTCCGGGCACGGGCATCACTGTCTTTTATCCCGAGGGCAAGGTCAGCCGCGTCCAGAACCTGCAGATGTCCACGCAGGAGGGCGACAACGTCGCCGTCTGCGGCATCCGCGGCAACTTTGACGATGCCCAAAGCGCCGTCAAGCGCATCTTTGCCGATAAGGAGCTTGCCGAGCGCCTGGAGGCCGCTGGCACCGTGCTTTCGAGTGCCAACTCCATCAATGTCGGCCGCCTGGTGCCGCAGGTCGTCTACTACTTTGCCGCCTATGCGCAGCTGCTGCGCGCCGGCGCTATCGAGGCTGGCGACGCCGTAGAGTTCTGCGTGCCCACCGGCAACTTTGGCGATATCTTGGCCGGCTACTACGCCAAGCGCATGGGTCTGCCCGTCGCCAAGCTCGTCGTGGCGAGCGACAAGAACAACGTGCTGGCCGACTTCCTGACCACCGGCGTTTACGACCGTAACCGCCCGTTCTACACGACCATCTCGCCGTCGATGGACATCCTCATCAGCTCCAACCTGGAGCGCATGCTGTACTTCCTGTCCGATGGCGACTGCGAGCTTGTTGCCGGCCTTATGGAGCAGCTGGCACAGACTGGTCGCTATGAAGTTCCCGCCGAGCTGCTGGCCAAGATCCAGAGCGTCTTTGGCTGCGGTTGGGCCAGCGAGGACGAGGTCCGCGCTGCCATCAAGAGCTGCTGGGACGCGAACGGCTACGTGATTGACCCGCACACCGCTTGCGGCTATCACGTCTTTGAGCAGGTCGCTCCCGCCGAGGACGCCAAGGCCCGCGTGCTGCTTTCGACCGCCAGCCCCTACAAGTTCCCGCGCGCCTGCTGCGACGCCCTGGGGCTCAACGTTCCCGAGGACGACTTTGAGGCCATGCGCGTGCTCGAGCAGGCAACCAACACGGTCGCCCCGACCCAGCTCGCCGAGCTCGAGTCCAAGCCCATCCGATTCGAAGACGTCTGCGACGTAGCCGACATGGCCAACTACGTAGAGCAGGCTGCAAAAAAGATGGCCAGCAACTAGATCCCTTATAAGGCGCCGGCGAAAGCCGGCGTACCTTCTTTTATCAGATACCCACCGGGATGATGACGAACTGACATGCGGGTCTGCCTGTTTAGTTCGTCGCGAGTTCCGCACGAGCCGGAAAGCACTTAATGTGCTTTCCGAGCGAGCCAGGACTGCCCGAGCAGCGAACTAAACAGGCAGACCGCCCAGGAGATTCCCATGATCAAGATCACCGTCCCCGCCACCAGCGCAAACCTAGGCATCGGCTACGACACCCTCGGCATGGCCGTCAGCCTTTACTCGCACTTCACCTTCGAGCGCGCCGACAAACTCACCATCACGGGCTGCCCCGAAGAGTTCCAAAACGAGAACAATCTGGTCTACGTGAGCTTTGTCGATGCACTGGCCGCATGGGGCGAGCCGGCGTTCCCTGTCGCCATCGACATTCAAACCGACGTTCCCGTCGCTCGCGGTCTGGGCTCTAGCTCCACCTGCGTCGTCGCCGGCATCATGGCAGCCGCCGCGCTGACAGGCCACACCGTCGACCGTGCTGAGCTCGTCCGCATCGCCACCGAGGTCGAGGGCCATCCCGATAACGTCGCCCCCGCTATCCTGGGCGGCGCCGTCTGCTCCTTTACGCCGACCGATTCGCTCCCCCAGTGCCTGCGCTACGAGGTGAGCGATCGCCTGCGTTTTATTACCGTGATTCCGCCCTACGAGGTACACACGAGTGAGGCGCGCAAGGTCGTGCCGCAGGAGATTCCACTCTCCACCGCCGTATGGCAAATGGGCCGCATCGCCGGCATGACGCGCGGCCTGGAGACCGGCGACCTTGACCTGATTGCCGCCGCCAACGACGACCGCATCCAGGAGCCCTATCGCCGCCGCCTGATTCCCGATTACAACGCCGTGCGCGACACCTGCCTTAACGGCGGCGCCAAGACCATCTGGATCAGCGGCTCGGGCTCGACTCTCATGGCTGTAACCGATGACACTATCGTAGCCAAGTTCCTGCAGGTCAAGCTGCGTGAGCAGTTCCCCAAGTGTGAGACGCATATTCTGACGTGCGACACGGAGGGCGCCCAGATCGAATACCTGTAGTCGCCGTCCCGTATACCCGCCGGGGAGGCCAGGGGCTTTGCCCCCAAATCGTCCTCGGACATGACAGGACCCCCGCCGCACTTCGTGCGGCGGGGGTCCTGCCGTCCTGCGGAAAGATTTGGGGGCAAAGCCCCTGGTCTCCCCTACGTTAACTTCGTTGGCGGCGGCTACAGGGACCTACGCTCTGGAAAGTCGCCGGGCTGATGTTCTGCATTTTATTGATAGGAGCACTTATTAAAGGCAAGCCTCGGCAATGCGGCGCTTGAGCTCGTCGATGCCCACACCGGTTTGGGAGCTTGTGATAATTACGTTTTCGGCCGGGACGTTGAGCTGCTTTTTGATGGCTGCTGCCTGGCGGGCCTGCTGGGTGCGGCTGAGCTTGTCGGCTTTGGTGAGGCAGACGATAAAGTTGAACTCGTTGCCCTGCAGATAGTCGATCATGTCGTGATCGAGCTTGCTCGGGTCGTGACGAATGTCCACCAGCGAGACGACCAAGTTAAAGCTGCGCTCGGAGTCGAAGAAGTCGCCGATAAGTTCTGCCCAGCGGTCACGCTCGGCCTTAGAACGACGGGCGAAACCATAGCCCGGCAGGTCGACGAAGTGCACGTCGTCGGCCTCGAAGAAATTGATGTTGCTCGTCTTGCCCGGTGTGCTCGAAACCTTGACCAGGTTCTTGCGGCCAAAGAGCTTGTTCATAATCGACGACTTGCCCACATTGGAGCGGCCCACAAAGCTCACCTCGGGGCAGGTGGACTCGGGAATCTGCGAAACCTTGCCGTAGCTGGCGACGAACTTGGCAAGCTGATAGTTAATGGAATCGGCCATGGACACTCCTTGGTCGTAGGTTCTTACAAAATGGGGCGCACTATTGCGCAGAGGCAATGCGTCGGACGATATCGAGCGTAATGTCACTTGCATCACGCGCGTACTCGAACAGATCGAACTCGCGGTCACAAATCGCATCGTACGCCTCGTCACAATTATCGCTGATAGCGCGCAACACCAGGCAATCGACACCATTTTTGGTTGCGACATGGGCAATTGCCGCGCCCTCCATGCCGACACAATCGGCATGCGTCGCCTCGATAGCGTCATTGCGCATGGCGGCGCCCGTCACAAAGCGGTTACCCGTGGCAATCGTGCCGACCAGGAATTGTTTGGCTCCCTCGTTCGAAGCGGCTGCATTTGTCGAAGCATCAACAAACCCACGCTCAGCAAGCACATCGGCAGCAATATCGACCAGCGCAGGCGTCGAGCCAAACTCCTCGAGCCCCGGTGCAGACTCGGCGATAAGCGCGGTATCGGTATCCAGATAGCACAGGCGTTTGCCAATGACCACGTCGTCGATATGGAGCTTGGGGTTCAAACCGCCCGCGATACCCGAGAACACAACAGCTTGCGGAGCATACTTGCTAATGAGGTGCTGTGTTGCAGCGGCGGCGTTCACCGTGCCCATGCCCGCCGTTGTGGCGACAACTGTCAGGCCGTCGAGCTCACCGCTCACAACGGTCAAGCCTGCCTCCCGTGCCTCGCAAACGTCGCTCAGCTCTTCCTTAATCTGCATGATCTCTTTTTCGAGCGCACCGATAATCGCGATGGTAGCCATACCATTCCCCAAATCTATGAAAACTGCTTATCCACGGTATGGTACCAGCATTTTGACTCAACCGCGCAATACGAAGCCGCTAGACCAGCGCAGCGCGGGTATCATAAAGGGGCAAAAATGACTTGCTATCCGATGGCGTTTTTGAGTTCGGCGCGGCGCTTTTTCATACCCGTCATGACGGCATTGCGCAGCTCGGGCATGCGCGCGGTATCCATCTGAGGCACGCCCTCAAGCTTATAGGGAATCCCCAGCTGCTCGTACTTGACGAGACCCATCGTGTGATACGGCAGCATCTCCAGACCGACCACGTTGTGCCATGGAGCGATCAGGCGACCGAGTTTCTCGCATTCCTCCACCGTATCGGTGATACCCGGCACCACCACGTGGCGAATAACAACCTTAATCTTGCGGCGCGCGAGCTCATCGCCAAACGCCAGAATGCGTGCGGAATCGCATCCGGTCAACTTTTTATGTTCGACGGGATCGGCGTGCTTAATGTCGAGCAGCACCATATCGGTCTCGTTGAGCACGGCATCGAACTTCTCGGGGTGGTTGGGGTCAAACGCATATCCGCAGCTGTCAAGGCAGGTATGCACGCGGCCATCGGGGTTGTTGTGCATTGCACGGAACAGGTCGGCCAAAAACTCAGGCTGCAGAAGCGGCTCGCCACCCGAAACCGTAATTCCGCCGCTGCGGTAAAACTCATGGTTACTCTGGAACTCGTCCATCAGGTGCTCGACGGTCACCATCGTGCCGCCGTTAACAGACCAGGTATCGGGATTGTGGCAATACGCGCAGCGCATGGGACAGCCCTGAACAAACACCACAAAGCGGATGCCGGGTCCGTCGACCGTTCCCATCGTCTCGATCGAATGCACGCGACCCAGGGCATACGCAGAGTCCTCGGGATGAGCATCCACACCCTCAAGCGTCATCTCAGCCATTCCCGCAACCTTGCCTCTCTTTGGTTATTGCCAATTAAAATGCCAGAGCCATTCTAGCCCATACGCATGATGCTGAAACGGTTTAGCACCCAATTGGATTGCCCTATTTGACCGCACGCAAAAGCGGCGGGAAGGTTATCGCAACCCGCCCGCCGCCATGGCAATTAATATCGATTACGCCAGCCCTTACGCCTTAAGCGTAAGCACCGCACCGAAGGCGGTCGGGCCGCAATGGCTCGAGATGACGCCGCCAACCTGAGTCCAAGTAACGTCCTTAAAGCCCAGGTCGTGTGCATAAACTTCCATGTCGTCGCGCAGCTCCTCGGAAAGACCCACCGAATACGCCAGGCCAATGTGCGAGTAGTCGATCTCGCCCTTCTCAACCATGTGATCGATAAAGGCGCGGGCGCACTTGAGCATAGAACCGCGGAACTTCTTGGTCGCCACGAACTTGCCGCCCGTCACCTCAATGCAGGGCTTAATCTTGAGCAGATGGGCGCCAAGGAACGCAACGTTGGACAAGCGACCGCCCGCCTTAAGGAAGGCAAGGTCGGTAGGAACAAAACCCAGCAACACGCGGTCCATCACCGAATTGGTGAAGGCAAAGATCTCGTCGACGGTGGCATCCGGATGGGCTTCGATAAACTTGGCAGTCTCAACGGCGACAAGCGACTGGCCTACCGAGACAAAGCGCGTGTCCATGGAGAAGACGTAGTCGCGGCCCTTAGCTGCAATCTTGGAGGACTGATGCGAACAGGTCGTGACTTCGGAGTACGCAAGATGCAGGATGGTCGCGTCGGGCTTCTCGGCATGGATACGGTCGTACACGTGAGCAAAATCTGCAGGCGCGCAGCCGCTGGTCTTGGGCATCACGCCAAACTCGTTGCAGCGCGAATATATCTCGAGCGGATCGATCGAACCGTCCTCGACGGTCTCGTCACCAATCGTGACATGCATAGGCACGCGCACGATGCCGTAGCGCTCGCAGAGCTCCGGCGTCACATCCGAACCAGATTCAACCACGATTACGTACTTGCCCATTGTCATCACGACCCATCTCGACGTTGACTTTTCAATACATGACGCACGTCCGCCGTCCTGCTGCAGAACGGCTTCCAAGCGCCAAAGAGACGCCGCCCCTTGCACACAACAAAGGACAGCGTCTCCCTGGAAAACTCCGTGCTTAACTGAGATTCTACACGGTTTATTAAGGAGTGTTACTTATTCCGCAAACGGTAGCTATACGCGATAAACGGTAGCAAGCAAGTATCCAGAACGCTCAACCCATTAGGAGAGTTCCGCCTAAAGGGTGACTACACAGGACCCCGCCGGGGCTGTTTGGGCTACCTCCCAAAATATTCCGCAGGACGCAAGAAGCCCTCGCCGCACGAAGTGCGCAGCGAGGGCTTCTTGCATGTCCGAGGACATTTTGGGAGGTAGCCCAAACAGCCCCGGCGATCCTGCGGGAGTAAAACCCCTTTAGAACTTGTTGTGGAAGGTACGCGAAATGACCTCGTCCTGCTGCTCCTTGGTGAGCGTGTGGAAGTTCACGGCATAGCCGGAAACGCGGATGGTCAGCTGCGGGTACTTCTCGGGGTGAGCCTGAGCGTCGAGCAGCGTCTCACGGTTGAAGACGTTGATGTTCAGGTGGTGGCCACCCTTCTCGGCGTAAGCGTCGAGCATGTGGACCAGGTTATCGGCCTGAGTCTCGGAAACTTCAGAAACCTTCATAATGTGTCTCCTTCGATCGATAGGCGCCGGCCGAAACCGGCGCACTAATCAGTAATCGTTATTGTTAGTATAGCACTAACAATAGTTACTCGCCCAGCTGATCAAGGTCGATATCACCAAAGAACACCTGGTCCTCCTTGCCGAGCGCACCCGGGATGATGGAGAAGGTGTTGGAGATGCCGTCCTGAGCATCGCGGAACGGGAGCTTGGAAACCGAAGACAGCGAAGCGATGGCGCCGTGGCTATCGCGCTTGTGCATGGGGTTAGCACCCGGGGCGAAGGGCTGGCCAGCCTTGCGGCCATCAGGCGTAGAACCGGTCTTCTTGCCGTACACGACGTTGGAGGTGATGGTCAGAACCGAGGTCGTGGGCACGGAGTTGCGGTAGGTGTCGTTCATGCGGATGTACTCCATGAACTGGTGCACAACGTCGTGAGCGATCTGGTCGACGCGGTCGTCGTCGTTACCGTACTTGGGGAACTCGCCCTCGGTCTCGAAGTCGACGATGATGCCGTTCTCGTCACGGACGGGGTGGACCTTGGCGTATTTGATGGCGGACAGGGAGTCGGCCACGACGGAAAGGCCAGCGATGCCCGTAGCGAACCAACGATGCACGTGCTTGTCGTGCAGAGCCATCTGGATACGCTCGTAGCAATACTTGTCGTGCATGTAGTGAATGATGTTCAGCGAGTTGACGTACACGCCAGCGAGCCACTTCATCATGTCGTTGTACTTTGCCACAACGTCGTCGTAATCGAGCGTGTCGCCCTCGACGGCGCGGTACTTGGGGCCGACCTGCTTCTTGGAGACCTCGTCAACACCGCCGTTGAGTGCGTACAGCAGGCACTTGGCCAGGTTAGCGCGGGCGCCGAAGAACTGCATCTCCTTGCCAATGCGCATGGAGGACACGCAGCAGGCAATGCCGTAGTCGTCGCCGTGATAGACGCGCATGAGGTCATCGTTCTCGTACTGGATCGAGGAGCTGGCGACGGAAGTCTTGGCGCAGAACTTCTTGAAGTTCTCGGGCAGACGGGTCGACCACAGAACGGTCATGTTGGGCTCGGGGCTGGTGCCCATGTTCTCGAGCGTGTGCAGGTAGCGGTAGCTCATCTTGGTAACGAGCGTACGGCCGTCAACACCCATGCCGCCGATGGACTCGGTGACCCACTGCGGATCGCCGGTAAACAGGGCCTGGTACTCGGGGGTACGGGCAAACTTGACCATGCGGAGCTTCATGATGAAGTGATCCACGAACTCCTGGATCTGCTCCTCGGTGAAGGTACCGTTGGCAAGGTCGCGCTCAGCGTAGATGTCGATGAACGTAGAGGTGCGGCCGATGGACATAGCGGCGCCGTTCTGCTCCTTGACGGAAGCGAGGTAGGCGAAGTACATCCACTGGATGGCCTCCTGCGTGTTGGTAGCAGGGTTGGAAATGTCGAAACCATAGGTCTCGGCCATCATCTTGAGCTCGCCGAGGGCGCGGATCTGCTCCTGCAGCTCCTCACGATCGCGGATGTTGTCGGCGGTCATGACCGTCGGGGTGGAAGCCTTCTGGGCCTCCTTGTCCTTGATCAGGTAGTCGACACCGTACAGGGCAACACGACGGTAGTCGCCGATGATGCGGCCGCGGCCATAGCCATCGGGCAGACCGGTGATGATGTGAGCCGAGCGGCAAGCACGCATCTCGGGGGTGTAGACATCGAAGACGCCGGCGTTGTGAGTCTTGCGCTCGAAGGTGTAGCGCTCGACAACGTTCTCGTCGATCTTGTAGCCGTGCTGGCTGGCAGCCTGGCAAGCGATGCGGATGCCACCGTTGACGTGCAGCGCGCGCTTGAGCGGCTTGTCAGTCTGGAGACCGACGATGGTCTCCTTCTCGCGGTGGGCGTTATCGATGTAGCCAGCGGGGTGGCTCACGATACCCGTAACGGTCTTGGTGTCCATATCGAGGACACCGCCCTGCTCGCGCTCCTTAAGCAGCAGGTCGAGAACCTCGCCCCACAGCTCCTTGGTACGCTCGGTCGGGCCAGCGAGGAACGACTCATCGCCCTCGTAGGGGGTGTAGTTCTTCTGGATGAAGTCTCGGACGTCAACCTCTCCCGTCCAGATGCCTTCCTTGAAGCCTTCCCATGCCTCCTGCATTGTGTAACCACGCTCCTAGTTACGTGTAATGCGGCGCTCTCTCACACCGCTGCTTATTGAATTCTTGAATGTTCGGCTTGCACTACCGGCTTCTTCCGTTCTTCACCACACGTTGGTGCAGGGAAAACGTTTGTCCACCTTGGAACTACAACCCAAAACCCAAGATTTCACCCGTTTGAGAAGGATAACATAGCGACCCTCTCCATCTGGGCTGTTATATGTTTCTTTTTTTATATCATAAAGGCGTTTTTTACAAACCCGCAGGAAATGCGAGCGCGAACAACTACCGTTCACCGATTTGTTTGGTATTTTTCCTTGCCTTTGTACGACGTTCACTCTAGCTGTTATGTCAGCTTTAGCAGGGTAAAGTGCCCCAGAGACCCCGCAGAAACTGCAGGGCGGCCACGGGATTTCCCCCGGGACCGCCCTGTGGCATGGCTAGTTATTTAGCTTTGATTGCCGCTTGGCATTAGGCGGCTGCGGCGGCCTTGTCGGTCGCTGCCTTGCTGTGGCCCTGACCCTCAAAATGCTTGTAGCACCAGCTGGTGACCAGCGGGGTCAAAATGGCCGTCACGATAGCACATGCTGCGACCTGCGCCGTAGCCGTCGCGAGCACCGCGCCGCCGTACATGGCCTCGTTGACGCTTGCCATGGCGGCAGGCGTGGCCACATTGGCTCCGGCGCAGCTCGAAATGGCCGCACCTGCGACACCCGTACCGCCCGTGAGCTTATCGACCGCGATGACGGGAATTGCAAAGACCACCGAGCAGATCACGCCGAGCAGGATGCCGGGAAGACCACCGTTGATAAGCTGGCCAAAGGTCATGGTCGAGCCCATGGCAAAGAAGACGAGCACGATGATGGCGGAAAGTGCCGGTGCCATCATCTTCTTAAAGCTGGGAAAGAGGTTACCCAGGATAATGCCGACGACGATCGGCAGGATGGCGCCCACGAGCGACCAGCCGATCGGAGCCTGACCGGCAGCACCGAGCACGATCATCGTGACCGGAGGGCCGACAACCAGCGTGGTGATGGCGACGGCGCCACGCTCGGCCTCGTTGCCCATGGTGCCCATCAGCCCGGCGTACATAGCGTTGTTGGCACCCGTGCAAGCGGCCAGCATTACCATGGCCGAGATACCAAACAGGTTGTCGTTGAACACATAAAGGATGAGCAGCGACACGGCAACGACCACGATCTGCTTGACGGCGATGATGATGGCGCCGCGGGCAGCGGCGGCAGGAGCGCTCTTAAACGAAATCGTCGTACCGACGATGAGCAAAAAAGCGCCAACAAGCGGGCCCGCGCCCTGCTGGGTCATGCCGAGCGTAAAGCTGCCGAGCGTTTTGAACAGGTCGGGGAACAGCGTGTTGAGCAGGCAGCCCAACAAAAGCGGCACCAAAATATTGGCACCCGGGATGGAGGACATCTTAAAGAACGGCTCCTTTGCCGCCGACGCCTCCACCGCAGTCGATTCACTCATATATATCTCCTTTGGATGCATGCGAATCGTAGCCGCACGCGCCTTTGCCAGAAAGAAGGCGACGGTCCCGAGTCGCAGGAGCCGTCGCCGAATTAACGTCGGGGGTATTACCCGTCCAGAACGATGCCACCGTCGCAGTCACCGATCTCGCCGTTCACGAAGCTGGCGAGGTCGGAAGCGAAGAAGAGCACCATCTGCGCAGGTTCGCTGGCCTGGGCGGCGCGGCCCAGAGGAATACCGTTGATGATGCGCTGAGAGTTCTCGTCAGAGAGTATCGAGGTCATATCGGTAAGAGTAAGTGACGGGCACACGGCGTTGCAGCGGACGCCAAACTTGCCGCCTTCCTTGGCGACTGCCTTGGTTAGACCGTTAACACCGGCCTTGGAGCTGGCGTAGGCGGCTGTGCCGAGCAGGCCGCCACCGATCTTGCCCGCTACGGAACTCACGTTGACGATAGTGCCGGCATGGGCCGCCTTAAAGTGCGGATACACGGCGTTCATCATAGTGAAGGTACCGTTGAGGTTGATGTCGATGGTGCGACGCCACTCGGTGTCATCAATCTCGTCGAATTTCTTGGTGCTGATGACGCCAGCGCAGTTGATCAGGATGTTGGTTTGCGGCAGGTCCGTAAAAATCTGCTCGACGGTCTCGCGTGCCTTGGGTGCATCGGCGACATCGAGCTGATAGAACTTGTTGCCCTCGCCAAGCTCGGCCACCGCGGCCTCGCCCTTAGCAGCGTTCCTTGCGATGAGCGCGACGTGTCCGCCGCCCGCAACGATGCCCTTGGCAATCTCGAGGCCAATGCCCTGAGTGCCGCCGGTAACGATCGCGGTTTTGCCCGTGAAGTCAAATGCCATGACTCCAACCCCCTTGATTCAGGTGTCTCCTTGCGGGAAGTTGGAGCATCACACGTGGCGATAAATGAGTCCCAGTCGTCATGGTGGTGACAACCCCCCGCCTAACCGCGGGCATAGTAGTTCTTTGAAACGCTTCAGCAATTGAATTTTTTAACTCTTTATGCGCTCTTTATATTGCCCACTGCATGAGGCCCGAATATGCGGGTATCATCTTTCACCGAAAGTAGTTTCTAGTGTTAGGGGTTTTCGGTGGAAGATACCGATTTCCATGAGCTTGGACGTCAGCTCTTAACTGAGTTTGGCAGCATGCATCATCGCATTTCACGCTCTGCGGACAAAGCTCTCGGCGGCGAGATGGCTGTCATGCGCGCCCTCATGCTCGCTGGCGGTTCGCTCACGCCGAGCGAACTCGCAAATCGCGCCTGGGTCTCGAGTGCCCGCATCGCCAATATCTTACGCACTCTCGAAGCCAAGGGCTGGGTCGAGCGCGAGCACTCAAAGACCGACCGTCGTCGTGTACACGTCACGATGACCGACAAGGGATTCCAGAATCTCGAAATCAAACGTCGGGAATTCGAGGAGCGCACCGCGGCCTTCCTCGAGCAGCTCGGCGAAACAGATACCCAAGAGATGGTGCGCCTTCTAAGGCGTCTCAACGAAATTATCGACTGCAATCAAGAAAGGAGAAATGCCAAGTGAGGATTCTCAAGCTCTTTAAAAAGCATGTCCCATCACTGTTCGCAGCTATCGTACTTATCGTAATCAGCTGTAACGCCGATCTGGCACTGCCTACCTATATGAGCGACATCGTCGACGTGGGCGTGCAGCAAGGCGGCATCGCCTCGCCCGTGCCCGACACCATTCGTGCCGAATCGCTCGACGACCTCGAGCTCTTTATGAGCGCCAAGGACGCCAAGACAGTAGAAGCTGCGTTTGGCAAGGCAGACAAAAACGGCATTCGCACGTACAGGGGAACCGAGGATGAGCGCGCCGACGGCGGCAAGATTGCCGATATCATGAGCCTGCCCGAGACCGTCGTCCTTTCGCTCAACCAAGGCATCGACGCCAGCTCCATGGGCGACATGATGGGCGCGTCCAGCGAGAAAGACAACAGCGACGCCCAAGCCATGCCCACGCCCGAGCAAATGGCAGCGATGACGCCCGACCAGCTCGCCGAGATGCAGCAAAAGGCCGCAGCGGCGCAGAATATGCAAAAGCAGATTGATGCCGACGGCGGCAAGATCACCATGAAGAGCCTGCGTCTAGGCGTTGAAGGCGGCCTCATCGACCAGGGCAAGCTCGTCGAGGGCGCCAACGAAATGGCGGACAAGATGGGCTCCATGTCGGGCTCCATTGTCACGCAGCGCGCCGTGACCTACGTGCAGGACGAGTACAAGGCGCAGGGTATCGACCCCGCCGACGTGCAGAACGCCTACCTGGGCCGCATGGCGACCACGATGTTTGGCCTGTGTCTGGTGTCGCTGGTCGCCACCATCCTGACCGGTGCCGTGGCTTCGCGCACCGCCTGCTCCATCGCCCGCGACCTGCGCCGCGAGACCTTCAACAAGGTTATGCACTTCTCGCCGGCCGAAGTGGGCAAGTTTAGCCAGGCCTCGCTCATCACCCGCTGCACCAACGACATTCAGCAGATTCAGATGGCCGCAACCCTGTTTATCCGCATGTGCCTGATGGCCCCCGTCATGGGCATCGTCGCCGTCATGCGCGTCCTGGCCAACCACACCGGCCTGGAGTGGACCATCGCCGTGGCCATCATCGCGGTCTCGGCCGTCGTCGGCGTGCTTATGGGCCTCACCATGCCCAAGTTCAAAAAGATGCAGAGCTTTGTGGACCGCGTGAACCTTACCGCCCGCGAGCTGCTCGACGGCCTTATGCCCATCCGCTCGTTTAACCGCGAGGAGCATGAGCTCGAGCGTTTTGACAAGGCTTCGCTCGACCTGATGACCACGCAGCTCTACACCAACCGCGCCATGAGCTTTATGATGCCGCTCATGATGCTCGTCATGAACTGCATCACCGTGCTTATCGTCTGGTTTGGCGCGCAGGGCGTGTCCGACGGTGTGATGCAGGTCGGCAACATGATGGCGTTTATCTCCTACACCATGCAGATCGTCATGGCGTTTATGATCCTCACTATGGTTTCGGTCATCCTGCCCCGCGCCGAGGTCGCAGCCGAGCGCGTGGAAGAAGTCATCACTTGCCCCACGAGCATCAACGACCCTGCCTCGCCCAAACTGCCCGCGGCCAGCGCGCCGCACGGTGAGCTCACTTTCCGCGACGTGAGCTTCCAGTATCCCGATGCCCGCGCCGACGTCATAAGCGGCGTGAACTTCACCACGCATGCCGGTCAGATGCTCGGCATCATCGGCTCCACGGGCTCGGGCAAGTCCACGCTCGTGCAGCTGATTCCGCGACTGTACGACGTCACCGGCGGCAGTATTTCGCTCGACGGCATCGACGTGCGCGATATGACCCTTTCTGAGCTTCGCCGCCGTATTGGCTATATCCCGCAGCAGGGGCGCCTGTTCTCGGGCACCGTCGAGAGCAACCTCAAATTTGCCGGCGACATGGTGAGCGATGATGACATGCGCCAGGCGGCACGCATCGCACAGGCCGAGGACTTTATCGCCGAGCGCGAGGGCGGCTACGACTCCCCCATCAGCCAGGGCGGCTCCAATGTCTCGGGCGGCCAGCGCCAGCGCCTGGCCATCGCCCGCGCGTTGGCCAAAAAGCCCGAGGTCGTGGTGTTCGATGACTCGTTTAGCGCCCTCGACTACAAGACCGACGCGCGCCTGCGCGAGGAGCTGGCCAAAAACGTCACCGACGCCGCACTCGTGGTCGTGGCCCAGCGCATCGCGACCATCATGCACGCCGACCAGATCATCGTGCTCGACGACGGTCACGTAGTGGGCACCGGCACGCACGAGGAGCTGCTGCACGGCTGCCCGGCGTACCTGGAGATTGCACAGTCGCAGCTTTCCGCCGAGGAGCTGGGGCTTACCCAAGAAGAAATTGCAGCCGTCATGGAAGGAGGCGAGCGCTAATGGCAGACGAGACCAAGACTCAGATTCCCAAGCCCACCCGCCAGCGTGGTCCCATGGGCCGCATGGGTGGCATGCGCCGTGGCGAAAAGGCCAAGGACTTTAAGGGCACCATGAGGCAGCTGCTCGGCTATATCGGCCAGCACAAGATTGCCGTGTTTGCCGCCGTCGCCTTTGCCGTGTGCTCGGTCATCTTTAACATTGTGGGGCCCAAGGTGCTTGGCCAGGTTACGACTAAGCTGTTCGAGGGCTTGGTTGCCAAGGTCAACGGCACCGGCGATGTCGACTTTGCCTGGATCGCCAAGACGCTCGGCTTTTTGCTCTGTCTGTATCTGGCGAGCTCTGCCTGCAGCCTGATCCAAGGCTGGCTCATGACCGGCGTCACGCAAAAGATTTGTTATCGCATGCGCAAGGAGATCGCCGCCAAGATCGCTGTCGTGCCGATGAGCTACTTCAACGGCCACAGCAAGGGCGACGTGCTCAGCCGCATCACCAACGATGTCGACACGCTGGGTCAGTCACTCAACCAGAGCGTGACACAACTCATCACATCGGTGACGCAGATTATCGGCGTGCTCGTCATGATGCTGTCGATCAGCCTGCCGCTCACCGGCGTCACCGTGCTCACGCTGCCGGCAGCCGCGATTATCCTGACCGTAATGATCCACTTCTCGCAGCCGTACTTCCGAGAGCAACAGCAGGTCCTAGGCACCGTCAACGGCATCATCGAGGAGGACTTTGCCGGTCAGAACGTCATTCAGGTGTTCGACCGCGCCGAGGCCTCGATCGAGGAGTTCGACCGTCAAAACGACCGTCTCTTTATTAGTGGCTGGCGCTCGCAGTTCCTGTCGGGCCTGATGATGCCGCTTATGAGTCTGGTGGGCAACATGGGCTACGTGGGCGTCGTCGTGGTAGGCGCGCAGCTCGCGCTGACCGGCAATGCCACGCCCGGCGACATCCAGAGCTTTATCCAGTACGTTCGCAACTTTACGCAACCGGTGCAGCAGCTGGGCAACGTGAGCAACACGATGCAGTCAATGGCCGCCGCTACCGAGCGCGTGTTTGAGTTCCTGGCCGCGCCCGAGGAGGAGCAGAAGGCCGACGCGCAGATTCCCGAGAAGCGCCCCGGCCACGTGGAGTTCGACCATGTCAAGTTTGGCTACACGCCCGATAAGACCATCATCCACGACTTTAGCTGCGAGGCGCAGCCCGGCCAAACCATTGCCATCGTGGGCCCCACCGGCGCCGGCAAGACCACGCTCATTAAGCTGCTGCAGCGCTTTTACGACGTGGACGGCGGTTCGCTGCGCGTCGAAGGCGTCGACGTGCGCGACTGGGACCGCGCGGCGCTGCGCGGCGAGTTTGCCATGGTGCTGCAGGACACCTGGCTGTTTAACGGCACCATCCGCGAGAACATCCGCTACGGACGCCCCGATGCGACCGACGCCGAGGTCGAGGCCGCCGCACGCGCCGCACGCTGCGACCACTTTATCCATACGCTCGCCGGTGGCTACGACTTTATGATCAATGAGGAGGGCACCAACCTCTCACAGGGCCAGCGCCAACTCGTGACCATCGCCCGCGCCATTTTGGCCGACCGCCCGGCGCTGATTTTGGACGAGGCGACTTCCAACGTCGATACCCGTACCGAGGAGCTCATCCAGCGCGCCATGGATGCACTGATGCAGGACCGTACGAGCTTTGTGATCGCGCACCGCCTGTCCACGATCCGCAACGCCGACGTAATCTTGGTGATCCGCGACGGCGACATCGTCGAGAAGGGCACACACGACGAACTGCTCGCCCAGGGCGGCTTCTACGCGGACCTGTACAACTCGCAGTTCGACGAAGCAGCGTAGAATCGGCCGCAGGGAGCGGATGACGCCCGAAAACGGGGGCGCAGAATGAACTGCGCCCCCGTTTTGTGTCCTTTGGGCCTCGAAACGCCTCCCCTGGAACCTGATTGACGCCCTCCCTCAAGGCCCCGTGGACAAAAATGGCAAATATGAGTACTGTCACCTTTTTAGTAACAGCCAAAACTGCCCCAAACGACCTCTTTGCGGCCTAGATATGCCTTCAAATTGATCAAAATGCCCGGTAGCATGCTTCTGTGTGCCAACGTTAATGAACATATTTACTGTTGTGTCTATTATCTTGTAAGATTGATATGATACTACGCTAGCAACAGTACTCATATTTGCCATTTTTTGTCCACAGGGTATGCCGCAGAAGATCCAACTTGCTCCAACGTGCCGTACGCTGACCCTCCCCTTCCGGCGAGCGCCGACATTTCCCCAGATAAAACCGAACAAAATAAACCCGTCCCTTTTCGGCAGGTTTCGCTTGCACTTTAGCGTGCGACAGCGGATAATGCCGAGCATTCGAGAATTCGCCAATTGTTGCCGTTAATTGATAAAGGAGGCCCCATATGGCCATGGAATTCAAGCGCAGGTTGCCGATCCCCATGGAGATCCGCGAGGAAATACCGCTTTCCGCCGAGCTTACCGCCAAAAAGCAGGCATTCGACGCCGAGGTCGCCAAGGTCTTTACCGGCGAGGACGCACGCAAAGTGCTCATCATCGGCCCGTGCTCTGCCGACCGCGAGGACTCGGTGCTTGAGTACATGAACCGACTGGCCAAGGTCGCCGAAGAGGTCAAGGACAAGCTCATCATCATTCCGCGTGTCTACACCAACAAGCCGCGCACCAAGGGCACCGGCTACAAGGGTCTGCTGCACAACCCCGATCCCGAGGCGCCCGATGACCTGCTCGAAGGCGTCAAGGCCATCCGCCACATGCACCTGCGCGTCATCGAAGAGACCGGTTTCTTTACCGCCGACGAGATGCTCTACCCGTCCAACTACCAGTACCTCGTCGACCTGCTGAGCTACGTCGCCGTGGGCGCGCGCTCGGTCGAGAACCAGGAGCATCGTCTGGTGTCGAGCGGCATTTCGGTGCCTGTGGGCATGAAGAACCCCACCGCCGGTTCCACCACCGTTATGCTCAACTCCATCTACGCCGCCCAGGCACACCAGAGCTTCATCTTCCGCAACTGGGAGGTCGAGTGCGACGGCAATCCGCTCGCGCACGCCGTTATGCGTGGCTACATCGGTCTCGACGGTCGTACCTACCCCAATTACCACTACGAACACCTGGAACGCCTGGCCGAGCGCTATACCGAGCATGCCGGCTACGCCAACCCGGCGGCGGTCATCGACTGCAACCACGACAACTCAGGTAAGCGCCCGCTCGAGCAGTACCGCATTTGCAAGGAGGTGCTCGACAGCTGCCGCCGCAACGAGTCCATCTCCAAGCTGGTCAAGGGCTTTATGATCGAGTCTTACCTTGAGGACGGCAACCAGCCGGTCGATGGCGGTGTCTTTGGTAAGTCGATCACTGACCCGTGCCTGGGCTGGGAAAAGACCGACTACCTCATCCACGAGATCGCGGAGCGTATTTAGAGTTACGGCGTTTTGCCAAACGCCGTAACCGGCCGACGCTGCAAACCCGCCAGAGCGGCAATCTGCCTTTCAGCTTCGGCGGCATGACCAAAAGGTCAATGCCGCCTCGCTTCAAGGCACCTTGCTCGCTCTGGCGGGCTTTCGCTGTCGTTGCCAAGACATCGGCGTTACCAAAGCCGGCACTTGGGGACGCTCTTGTTTGACTGGTCGTTTAAGAACGTCCCCAATGACTACCCAATTGCCACCTCTCCGTCCCCGAGGTATCGGCGCTCGTCTGCCGAATGGTTGATGTGGCAACGATGTCGCCATGTCACACTCATAGGTGGCCTGACCCAACCTGGAAGGAGCCTCCATGAGCCTTGACAACGTAACCCTGCGCGCCGCCACGCTCGATGACCTGGCCGGCATCGCCGCCATCTACAACCAGCTGTGGTGCAACACGCTGCGCAACCGCGGCGACGTCGAAGCTGCCGATTTCTGCGCGCGCTTTAACATCGCCATGCAGCTGCAGCGCTCCCCCATCGCACTTGTCGCCGAGACCGAGGGCCGCATTATCGCCGCCTGCTGCATCGGCATCTTCGAGGACGGCAAGCCGCGCACCAATCCCACGTGGGAGCCCTACTATAACGAGATGTTCGCCCAGGCAACCGAGATGGCAAAGACCGCCGATGCCAAGCTCGAGGGCTCGCTCTTTGTAGACAGCCGCGAAAAGGCTACAGCGGATCGCTTTGCCGCCACAGGCAACGAATATGCCCAGGGTCAACTCAACTTGATTATCATTGTGCCTGAATGGCAGGGCAAGGGACTCGGCCGCGAGCTCATCGACCTTGCGCGCGCCGAGCTCGCCAAGGCAGGCTGCACCAAGTTCTTCCTGATGAGCGACTGCAGCTCCGACTGGCAGTTTTACGAACACCTCAACATGAAGCGCATCCTGGAGGACCACAGCCAAGACACCGGCGACGGCTTTATCGTCTACATGTACGGAGGCACGCTCTAAGTACCCCTTCAATCAAGGCGAGCCGGGCACCCGGCCCTTGGCCTCTGCCCAGGATTAACCCAGGGGGCCGGACCGCCCGTCCCTAAACCTGCCCGGCAGCGCGATATCTCGTCGCCCGAGCGCGCCCCTCTTTAACGAGTGTGCCTTCCTCAAGCAAACCGTTGATAACCCGCAGCGTCACGTCGCGCCCAGTTCCCAGAGCGTCCGAGGCATCCTGGCGCGTAAAGCCGCGGGGCCGCTCAAGGGCAAAGCGAATCAAGGTGCGAGCGTATCCACCACGTCGCTCGTCCGAGACATCCTGTAGCATCGCGGACGCCTTGCACGCAACATCAAAGCCAAGCTCCTCCACGAGCTTGGCACGCACCTCGTGGCCGCAGTCGCCATTCATCGACACGTGCCCCTCTCGCTGCGCTCGCACGGATGTAAACGCTTGCGAAACATCGGGCGGCAGCGCCCCTTCCCGCTCGAGCTGCTCATAATCGCTGTAATCCCCACGCAAGTTGGGACCGCTATTGCCACGAGGCGTCAGATGGGAATTGCGCACGGCATTGACGTTGGGCAGCGACAACCTAAACATTGCAGGGTAGGCGCAGACCTCGGGTTCCAACCCTTCCGCCTCATAGAGCGCGCGGATCCCCTTGAGGCCCGTTCCAAACGCCTCGACCATCCCCAGGCGCAAAAAGAGCAGTTGCAGCTTTGGATTCCGAGCGTCCGAGCCGCCCGCAAGCGCCTCCTCGACGCTGATGTGCTGCGGCCCTCCCGCATTGGTAAATTCAAGCGCCGTACGGCTCATCTTGATAAGAGACGCCACCGAAGATTCGTAGTCGCGATGGATAAACAGGTTCAGAATTCCCTCTCGAACAGCCTCGCGGGGATAGTCGTCCTTATCTATGCGATCAAGTCTTCCCGGCACAAAGTACATACGCGTTGCGTTCGATATATTGAGGAACCGTTCGATATCCTCTATCTGCCTAAAGATCGAGCCCTCGCCATCCTGACGGTCGATAAACTCGGTATACGCATCGTCGTTGAAGAGGCCAGCGCGGACTGCAAAGGGGTTTTGGTCAGAGACCAGCAGTGCCAAATTGGTGTAAAAGCCCAGCTCATCGATAAGGCCGAGATTCTTTTGAGAGGTTTGATCAAACGTAATCTCCGCGCGCCTAAAGACCCGCTCGGCTTCAAAAAACGTCAAACTCTGTTCATGAGAGCGCGCGGTCTCAAAATAATCGCCGTCGGTGCGCTTGATCATCGAGCGGATCTGGGCCATCTCGATGGGCACGTTGGCAGGACCCAGGCGCCGATATACCCCGGCGGGAACAAATCCCTTCGAGCACAGGCAGTACGGCTTGTGAGGACCCGCTTCCACCTCGATTTTCACCAACGCTGCGCCATCGATGTCCAATGCGGAGACCGTCGTGATTTCAGAAACGTCGGGATACACGCCATCGGTTATTGCATTAGAGCATTGAAGCATGGTGGCATCGATATCGTCCACGCCGATGATGCTGCCAAAATCGTCGATTCCGATATACAAGGTACCGCCATTCGAATTGGCAAACGCCACCACAGCTTTGAGCAGCTTAGGGGTAAATGTGCACTTGAACTCCACGGTCTCACTTTCAACAAGCTGCATGCTACCCCCTATCATCGACTATCGACGATTCTAGACCAACTATCGACGATAAGCAAGGCCCCCTGGTACCCTCGCTTAGACCCGAGCGCCCGCGTGCAATGCTGCCCGCCGCACGCAAAAGGGCCCGCCAGCGTGTGCGCCAGCGGGCCCCAGGTCATATCGACACTACCCCGTGTGCCGTGCAACCGCCTCTACTTGCAGCGCGCCTTGGGCTGCTGCTGGGTGATGCGGTGGATGTTGCCGCCACCATAGATGACCTCGCGCGTCATGATGCCGATGACCTCGCGATCCGGATAGGCGGCTTGGATATCCTTGAGTGCCTGGGCATCGTTGGGGTCGCCAAACTGTGGCACCAGCACTGCGCCGTTGACGGGCAGGAAGTTGAGGTAGCTCGGCTCGAAAGCATCCTCGGGGGTACGCGGCAGCACGCCCTCGACGGGGTCAATCGTGCTGGCTTCCTCTTCGGTCATATATACCGAGGTCGCAGGCATAATCACCTTGTGGATCTTGAGCTTGCGGCCACGAGCATCCGTCGTCTCGGAAAGCGTCTTATACGCCTCTTGGCACTCCTTGTAGAACTTATGGTTGGGATCATCGGTCCACATGCAGCAGACCTCGCCGGGCGCACTAAAGCATGCGACGTCGTCCACATGACCGTTCGTTTCGTACGGATCGATACCGTCCTTGATCCAGATAACCTTCTCGATACCGAGATACTCAGAGAGCTTCTCCTCAATCTGCTCCTTGGTGTACTGCGGGTTGCGGTCCTCGTTGAGCAGACACATCTCGGTGGTCACGACGGTGCCTTGACCATCACAGTTGAACGAGCCACCCTCGAGGATATAATCCTCGGGACGATAGCGGTTAACCTGCTCGAGCTGTGCCACCTGCAAGCCAATGGAAGCGTCCTTGTCCCACGGGAAATACAGGCCGTCAATGAAACCGCCGTAAGCATTAAAGTGGAAGTGCGAAAGAGCAACCTCACCATTGTCATTAACAAGGAACGCCGGGCCGGAGTCGCGAATCCAGCTGTCGTTGTACTCCATGTGGATAACGCGCACGTTCTCAACGCCGTCGAAGATCTCACACACCGCGGGGAAGTCTTCGGTGTTAACGCCCACAGTGATGGGCTGAAAACGTGCAATGGTCTTGATGATCTCGGTGAAGACCTTCTGCGCCGGCTTGGCGCCGTAGCACCACACGTCGGAGCGGTGCGGCCACAGAATCCAGGTACGCTCCTGTTCCTCATACTCGCCGGGCATATAGAACCCATCCTTCTTAGGTGTGGACTCACTCTCGTAGATGGTCTTCATTTCAAGCTCCTAAATCTCGGTGCTTTTGCTTGACGAGACCATGATGCGGTCGCACCGAGATGTTCTCAATGGTCCCTCGAGCCCCTTTCAGCGACCGACGGTATACCATTCGCTGACCTAAAGTTCTATTCATGCCGAGAACATGACATACTGGGTTCCACAATGGAAAGGACGCCCTATGCCCCCATGCAATAAACAGCAGACTATTGAGTTGGACAGTACGACCTGGACTGCTCTCAACGAGCTCGCGCTTGCAATCCACGCATCACACGGTGTCGATAAGCTGAAAAAGGAGACCCTCGAGGGAACGACAGGGCTCGTGCCCCATCGGATCGCCATGTTCGACCTGATCGAGGTGGCGGGCAGTGATGCCCCACGCTACGTCCACCCCGCAAGCAGCGGAATGGACGACCGCGCGCTGAGCGACTACTACAACCGCTACGCCGCGATGGACTATACAACATGGAGCTTTGACCTACATAAGGTCGGCGTCTACCGCGACCTCGACCTCGTCGACGTCGAGCGACGCGATGCCACGCCCATCTATCGCAAATGGATGGAACCGCAGGGCGTCTACTTTGGCTGTACGGCCACGCTCGCGCACAACGACAGCCCGCTAGGAAGCATCACCCTGTTTCGCGAACGCACGGCCGGAGACTTCACCGACACCGAGCTCGCAATCCTGCTCGAAGTCGCTCGGCACGCGAGCCTCGCGCTCGCCAACCTCTATCCTCGGGGCATTAAGCTCACCCAGACAGAAGACGCAAACCATCTGAACGCCTTCATTACAGAACACAATATCCAACCGCGCGAAGCCGAAGTCATGCGGCTCATGCTCGACGGCAAAACGAACAAACAAATGGCAAACGAGCTATTCATAAGCGAGTCAACTGTCAAGAAGCACGTCAACGCCATCTATCGCAAGCTCGGCGTCAGCAACCGCCTGGGCCTTATGACTGCCGTGCAAAACATCCCGCGATAAAAAAGGGCGCCCTCCATGCAGAGAACGCCCTTTGATTTCGCCATTTGAATTAGTGTCGGCTCTGGCTCAAAGAGTAGACAGGTTTATTTTGGCAGGTTTTATCTGGGCAAACGCCGACCGCCGCGGAGGAGCCACTCCGCCTCGCGGCGGTCTTCTAACAGAAAAAACCAAGTGAGTAGACTTCTTGCGGAAGGCCAAGCACGCTCCAAAACGCCACAGCTCTAACCTGCGGTTTTATTGAGCGTTTGTCGCGATGTGCTCGGCATATCCAAATAAGTCTACTCACTTGCATCTAAGATGCACCAGATAGGCAAAAAACCGCCGCAAAAGGGGCCGGTTCCCTTCGCGGCGGTCGTTAATACGCCGAGCTTGTTATCGCAAAAGCCAATCACGCGCCGAAACCACACTACAGTCTTTCGACTCATACGTTGAGTCCACGCGGGCCACAACATAGCGCGCATCTTTTGCAATGTCGATCTCATCGCATACAGTCTGTAGATGACGGGCGTACTTATCGTGATACGTTCTGGATGATTTTATTTCGATAGCCTTGGGACTCCCTGAGTTTGTACAGTCGAGCAAATCGATTTCACGCTTGCTATCGTCCCTATAGAAATACAGCTCGGGATTCTCGCCCACGTTGAGATGGCTCTTCGCCGTTTCGGAAACGATGAGGTTTTCGAAAACGGCTCCCAGATAAGGACTCTCCAATAGTTGCTCCAGTGATCCAATTTTGAGCAAGTAGCAGAGCAGCCCCGCGTCGTAAAAATAGAGCTTGGGCGTTTTAGTTAGACGCTTCTTGGCATTTGCATAATAGGGCTGCAGCGAAAACGTCAGGTAGCTCTGCTCCAGAATGGACAACCAGCTTTTAATGGTCGATACGCTCACGCCCGTATCTCGAGAAAGCGAGGATATATTGATGAGGGCACCGACACTCTGAGCAATTATGGACAGAAACTTATGAAACTCCGCCTTATTGCGCACATCAAGCAAGCCCACAACATCGCGCTCAACATAGGTATCGATATAGCTGGGGAAATAAACCGAGGACGGCATTCCGGCGGAACGCAGGCGAGGGTATCCCCCTTCGAGCGCGAACAAATCCACTTCCAGCTGCCCCTGCTGGCCCCTCTCCGCTTCTCGAAACGATAATGGCAGCAATTTCAAGATCCCGACTCGCCCGGCAAGAGACTGGCCGATGCTTTTCATCATCAAAAAGTTTTGCGATCCCGTAAGGATGTATTGACCGGCGTCTCCCCGCTCATCCGAAACAACCTGGATCATCGAGAACAAATCCGGGGCGTATTGCGCCTCATCGATGATGAGTCCGCCCTTTCGGTTGCGGATAAAACTCACCGGATCCTCCAAGGCCGCGCGCCTCGTTTGGGGGTCCTCAAGCGTGACATAGGAATAGTCGGGAAAGGCATGCCTAACCAGCGTAGACTTACCGCTCTGCCTAGGCCCCGTCAACGACACAACAGGAAACCAACCCGCCATGCGAATGAGCAACTCATGCAAATCCCTGTTAATGTACTCGGCCATATCAACGCCCCTTATAACGCTGTTACCATAATCGAATAGTTTCATTCGCCATAATCTTATAGTAGCGTTTACCACAATCTTATAGTAGCCCAGTTCAAAAGCATTATTTATAGAGCCGAAATCTCAGACCCTAAATAACAAAAGCCACCACAATGGGGGCTGTCCCCATTGTGGTGGCTTGCAGGCGAGTTAACTTGTTCGACTATCGTACGCCAGCCATGTCCGAGCCTAGAGCGTGGCAAGGCGCTTGGACTCGTGCGCGGCGAGCGCAATGGAGATGATGCCGGTAATGGCGTCGGCCACCACCAGGGCGATCCACACGCCCTCGACACCCATCATGTTGCCGAGGAGGTACATAAGCGGCACCGAGCAGATCACATAGCGAAGCAGGCCGGTAAACGTGGCGACACCAACCTTCTCGACCGCCTGGAAATACATCGACATGGTCATGGCAAGATAGCCCAGGGCAACAGCCAGGATGACAGTACGCGTGGCGTTGGCGGCAACCTCAACGAGCGCAGGATCGCTGCCGGCAAAGAAGGCGCACACCGGGGTGGCGGCAAGCCAGAGCGCGACGGTGACCAGCGCCAGCGTCACAACCTGGTACTTAAGCGTGCAGGAGAGCGTCTCCTTAAGGCGTGCCCAAGCCTTTGCGCCGGCGTTGAAGGCAGCGATGGGCTGCAGACCGTAGGAGAAGCACTGGGCAACCATCATGGTAATGTAGAGGATGTAGCCGTTGATCACGCCAAAAGCTGCGATGTAGAGCGAGCCCATTTCGCCGCCGAGCGAGCCCAAAAGCGAGTTGGCAACGGTGTTAAAGATAAAGGTCGCGCCCTGAACCAGGAAGAACGGGAAACCGATCTTGAGGATCTGGCCGCAAATGGCTAGGTCGAGCTTGAGGTCGGCCGGGTTAATCTGGAGCTGGGACTTTTTACCACCGATGAACCAGAAGATACCGATGGCCCAGATGCCGATGGAAAGCCCGTAATACACGCCGGCGCCCATAACGCCAAACTTGAGAACAAACGTGGAAAGCGCGAGCCAGCAGATGGCGACGATAGCCGATACGGTCATGAGGTTGGCCTGGATCTGAACCTTCTCGTCCACACGCATCACAGCGGTAATCATCTGGCCAATGACCGTGAGCGGTAGCAGCACGGCGAAGGTGCGCACGCCGGCAACGGTATCGACCATGATGTCGGGCGTGGCGCCAAAAAATGCACAGATGGGCTCGGTAAACACGGCCATCACCACAGCTAGCAGCACACTCACGATCGTGGTGAGCCAAAAGCCCTGGCTAAAAGCCTTGCTTGCGCCCTTGATGTCGCCGGCACCCAAAAGGTTGCCCACCACGGCGGGTACGCCGGTGCCAAACAGGTTGCCAAAGGCCAGGTTGATGTACTCGACCGACATGATGATCGAGACACAGGCCAGGCCGTGGGCACCCAGGCCCCAACCCATCACGAGGCCCTCGAGGACCACCATGATGATCTGGGCGAGCATGCCCTGGCCGGTGACGATGGTGTACTTACGCACCAGGCCGGGAATCGGTTGGGAGGCGAGCTCGCGCTCCTCCTCCACGGCAGCGGTTACTTCTTCTGCCATTGTTCTCCCCTTTCCATGAGAGATTGATGAATGAATGGATGGGCGGGCGGCACGCACAGGCTGTGGCACCGCCCAGCGATGCAGCAGCCCCGCTAGGCCTCGTAGACCACCTTGCCGGCAATCATCGTGAGAGACGCCGTGGCCTCGAGGACCTCAGCCGGCTCGCACTTAAAGAGATTGCGGTCGAGCACGCAGATGTCGGCCTGCTTGCCGCATGCGAGCGTACCGATACGGTCCTCGGCATGCATGGCAAAGGCGCCACCGTAGGTGTAGGCGCGCAGGGCATCTGCCATGGTGATGCGCTCCTGCGGGAACCAGCCCTCGGGGTTAGAGCCGTCCTCGAGCATACGGAAGACCGCGCCGTAGACCTCCTCCATGGGCTCCAAGCCCACAACGGGGAAGTCACTGCCCAGGTGCACCACGGCTCCGCTGGCAAGCAGGCTATGCAGGGGCCACGAAAGCGCGGCACGCTCGGGACCCACGGCATCGTCCTTGGCAAGGTCAGCCATGTCGAGCAGCATGTGCCACGGCTGCATGGCCGGGCATACGCCGAGCTCGGCGTAGCGGGGCATATCCTCCGGCTGCACCGTCTCGTTATGCTCGATGGAGTGGCGGCATCCTTGCTGCCCGTAGAGCTTCTCGCCCTCTTCAAAGTTGTCGAGGATGGTGCGTACGGCGCGGTCGCCGATGGCGTGGATACGGGTATCGACACCCCACTCAAGTGCCTTGAGCATGGCAGCGCGCATGCGCTCGGGATCCTCGGCAGCCTCGCCGCAGCTCTCGGGTGCGTTGCTGTAGGGCTCGAGCATCCAAGCGGTATGGTCGGAGCACACGCCATCGATAAACTGCTTAAAGCCGTGCCACTCGACCTGCGTGCCAGGGAAGTTGTACTTGGCCTTGATTTGATCGAGCGCCATTGTCTCGTTCTCAAACAAATCGGTGTACATAAAGACGCGCAGCGGCAGCTCGCCCTTGGCGTTGAGGTCGGCAATCACGCCAAACGGGTTCTCCATGCTTACAAAGGTGGGGTTGACCATGCCTATGGTAGTAATGCCCAGGCTGTTGGCGCGCTTAGCCGTCTTGGTAAACGAGGCGTTGACCACCTCGGGCGCTGGGTCATAGACCTCATCCATAAAGAGGGCTCCCGCGTTGTTGGAGAACACACCGGCAAGGTTACCGTCGGCGTCCTTCAAAATCTTGCCGCCCGCGGGGTCGGGGGTCTCGGTGGTAATGCCCACCTTGTTGATAGCGCAGGTGTTGGCGCTAAAGGTGTGCATATCAACCTGCTGCAAAAAGACCGGGCGGTCGGAGATGTACTCATCAATCATGGCCGCGGTGGGCATCTCGGGAACTTCCCACTGGAACTGGATGATCTGACAGCCAACGATCCACTCGTTGTCAGGATGCGAATCGGCAAACGCAACGACACGTTCCATTGCCATCTCAAAACTGGTGCAGTCGATGAGGTTGACGGCAAAATCGGGGTCGGTCATAAACGCGCCCTGGGCAAAATGTGTGTGCGAGTCGATCAGGCCGGGCATGACGAGTTGGTCGCCAAAATCGCGCACCTCGGTATCGGGGCCGATAAACGGTGCCAGGTGGGCATCGTCACCGCAGGCAACGATTCTTTCGCCCCGCACGGCAACGCCGCCCTTAAACGTCTCGAGCCCATCGCCGGTAAAGACGGCGTTGCTCTTGATAACTACATCAGCCTTGTCCATGTGAGCCTCCTCAGGCATCTTTGGTTGCAACGCGGACGCACCGCCCGCGTGGGCACTCGGTTGGGAGCGTAGCGCTCCCGCATCGGCGCGTGCCTACAAGCCGTGCTCGGACGTCTGTCCCACGTCCGCGGCTTCGCGCTACACCCATTGATACACAGGGGCAAATCCGTGCCAAGGCCAGGGACCGCAAACGGTCAGTTTAAGCAGGTTTACACGCTTTACCTGCAGGTTTATTGTCTGAGATTATTACCGCGTCATTACGCCCAACGGTTTGGCCGTCCACACGGCAAGACCCGCATGCGAGGAAGAATGGGGCTAGGAACGCCAAAAGGTATCTATAAGGTCGTCTCGGTTGGAGACGCCGCTTTTAACGTAGATGCGATGCAGGTGTGCCTTGACCGTGCCAGGGCTGATGACCAACTCGCTGGCGATGTTTTGGGCGTCGTTGCCCTTCAGCACCAGCGTGAGCACCTCCTGCTCGCGCCGTGACAGCTTATGGGCGTCGGCATAGATCACCACACGTGATGCCAAGTCGTCCTCAGAGCTTGCGCTCTCGGCCGCCACGTCCTCATCGGCACGCGGATGACGGGCATACACACGCAGGATATGGCTAAACTGGCAAAAAAGCTGAGCCGCGCATACCACGAGCAGCACGTTTTCGGAGATATTGCGCTCGGACAGATACCACAAAAAGAGGCCGATGACGGGGTTTTGGGAGTCGGGGCGGCAGAACAAGATCATGTAGGTGTCCTCGGCGATCACGCAAAACACAAGAACGAAGGCCACCTTCCAAAAGAGCTTTGAGCGGTCGAGGTCGAGTTTCTCAACACGCGTTGCTCTGTACCGGTAATGCCAGGCGGCATAGGCAAGACATCCTACATTGCCCAGGTCACGCGTGAGCCAAAAGAGATACTGCTGCACCTCTCCGGCAGCGCCGCTGCGAGGCACCAGCAGCAATTGCAAGATTGAAAACGGCACGATAGCAAGTCCGAGCATGCACGACGTCGGTCTTTTGCGCAAGCGCTCAAACATCCACAATACCACGCAAGCATAGATGGCGATACCGAGCACGCAGCGCAGCAAGGGGTGCTGCAACGGCTCGCTAAAGGTAACGGCATAGTCGTATTTGAGCCGATTGTACTCGTCAAAAAAGATGACTGACATATCGAGCATGTAGAGCAAAAAGCCCGCCGCGGCCACCAGGCTGTCGCGACGACGCGTCATGAGCCAAACCACCAATGCCACGGCACTGGTCACCAGAGCCACACCCATGATAATCGTGGTGTAGATATAGAACGCGAAACTCATGCCCGCCTCCCCTGTCTAGATGCTGTGAGGATGTTGACAGATTCTTTGCCGCAAGATTAGACTCACCGATTAAACGTACTGTATCGTTTAGATAAACAAGCTGTATCTCACCGATGAAAGGAGATGCCATGACACCGATCGCTCCGCTCAAGATGCTCGTCGCGCCCGCTGCCAAGGCCATCGCCCGACTCGGTTCTTCCATGACCTACGACAACGTCCCCTCCGCCGTCGAGGCGCGCGAGGATAGCTGCCCGTACCTGGGCCACGTCCCCTACTTTGCACCCAAGCTCGCATCTGATCCCGAGCAGCGTGAGCAGTAATCCAAGATGCATCAAGCGCCGCGCAACTCGCGGCGCTACTGTTTTGGTGCAAAGCGACCTGTCCCCCTTGCGCCAACGCCGGGATTGTCGATGCTGCGGCCGCGGCGCGATATGAGGCGCGAAACCTCGCCCAGCAGCACGCCGATCACCACACCCATGAGGATCGGCAACTTTGACATCTCGGCGGGCGAGCTGTTAAGCGGCACGGTTGTCGCAACAATCGAAAGCACGAGCTCTACCACCGGCACCGCAAGCGCTACCGCAAGCACCTTGCCCTCGAAGGGCGCGCGGAATACACGTAGGCGGTCGTCGTATTTACGCAGGCGCCAAAACGCCGGGAACATCGGGATATAGCTCATGAGCAGAAAGACGACGTTCATCGAGAAGAAGACCCAAAAGACGTCGGAACCTTCGCCCAGCGGAATCTGAAGTAGCAGCACCAAGCTGGCAAAACAACCGTTAATGAGTGCTGAGCCGTTGGGCATGCCGGTCTTCTTGGACACCAGCGCAAAGGGGCGCGGCATGTTGCCGTGGCGCGCGGCATAGCTCGCCACGTTGTTGACGCCAAAACTCCAGCAGATCATGTTGGCGAACAGCGTCACCAAAAATGCCACGCCCACGACCATTGTCAGCGGGTGGCTGCGCCCCACCATGGCGGCAACCGCGTCCACAATGCCCGAATCGAGCGAAAGCTGCTCGGTGGGAACCGCGGCTCCGATGCCGATGCCGCAGATGATATAGATTGCCGCAATGGCAACACCACCGGCGATAACCGCCTTGGGGATATCGCGCGACGGGTTTTTCATCGTGCTGGCAAAGGTCGCTACCACTTCGAAGCCCATAAAGATAAACAGGATGATCGATAGGTATGTCAATGAATTGGTGTCGCCCAGATCTGGAATGAAAGTCTTGAGCGACATGTCGTTGGCAAAGCCGTAATTGCAGGCAAACCGGATGCCGACGATTCCTACCACAGCGGTAATGACCACCTTGATGACGGCGCCGCCGTCCATGACCCAATCGGCCTCCGCAACCGGCTGCATCGCCATGACGGTGACACCCCACACAAAGGCAAGCTCGATGGCAATTCGGACCCCAAGCGAAAATTCGATGCCCCATGCCGCATTGATGACACTGGGGAACATGCAGGCGATACTTGCCACCCACAGTGGAAAGTTGACCCAATAGCACCAGGAGCAGCGGGCGCCCCAACGGTCGCCCAAGCCCAGGCGAACCCAATCGTACAGGCCGCCCTCGGAATCGAACGCCGTACCGAGCTCGGCCACCACCAGGCCATAGGGAAGCAAAAACGTAATGATGAGGAAGATCCACCAGAAGAACTGCACGTTACCCATGGCAGATGCCGGAGCAGCCGCCTCGATGGTAAAGACAACGCAGATAACCGAGAGGATGACCTCGAACAGGGAGAACTTTTTACCTGCCATGGCACGCTTCCCCTACAGCAAAAAGGATGGCATCTGTACCGAAGGCGCAGCCCAAGGTAGGGTTGCAGGCCGCGTCACCGGTGCAGGTGCCATCCCAAAGAGAAGAGAGGATGCAATTGTTGGACCAACGCTCGCGGAACAGGCGCGTGTAGATAACGATACGCTGGTACATAGATACTCCGATCAAAACGGCCGCGTTTGCGCCCGGAAACTTTCGGCAATTGGGTACGCGTCTGACCTGGGATATTCAAGCGAACAATTGGCCTAACCCGCAATAAATCCCAGATCAGACGCGTACTCAATCAAAGAGTCGGGCACTCCGAAGTGGAGGCAACGGAGTGCCCAAAGAAAAACCCAGCCGACCAAGACATCAAGCAGCAGCCCATCAATGCCCCGAGATGGGACGACACGCCACCTGTCCGATTGATTGGCTGGGTTTTCGAGGTGCGGCAGATTGCCCTGAAAGAGGAGGCCATAGACCTTAAGGGTCGTGCCCGACGATTGAAGGGCAAGGTGCCGTGCCTCGGGAAGACAGACAACTACGCGGACGGCTCCTGCTGCGTGATGCAGTGGATGTTGCCGCCGCCGAAGACGACCTGCTCGGACTGAACGCCGACGCACTTGTAGACGCCCTCGCCCCAGACCTCGTCGTAGATCTTCTGGAGCGTGTCGACGGCCAGCTGGTCGTTCTCGTCGCCGTACTGCGGGACGATAACGCCGTGGTTGGTCACGAGGTAGTTCATGTAGGAGGCGATTAGCGGCTCGTCGGGGACGCGCGGCTCGGCGTTCTCGTCGGCGTCGATGGTGTCGCAGGAGGCCTGATCCATGAACAGCGGGTTCACGGGCATGCAGAGCTTGTAGACCTTCATCTTGCGGCCCTTGGCGTCAACGGCGTTGGAGAGGGTCTCGTAGGCAGCGTGGCACTGCTCGTAGAACGGATACTCGGGATCGTCGGTCCAGATGCAGGCCATGACGCCCGGGGCAATGAACGTAGCAACGTCATCGATGTGGCCGTTGGTCTCCTCGGGGTCGATGCCCTCCTTGACCCAGATGACCTTCTCGACACCCAGGTAATCCTTGAGGTGCTCGTCCATATAGGCGCGAAGCTCCTCGCTCCAGGGCTCAAACTTCTTGTGGAACTTGGGCCAGATGGACTCGGGATCCTCTTCCTCCTCCAGGACCGCAGAGCAGGTGCGGCCCGGGGAAAGCAGGCACTGGTCGGTCACGACAAGGGTGCCCTCGCCGTCGACGGTGATGGAGCCGCCCTCGAGGATCATGTCGTCGGGACGATAGCGACGGCAGCCGGAGAGCTCAGCCATCTTAAGGGCGATCTGCTCGTCCTTGTCCCACGGGAAGTAGAGGCCGTCGACGAGGCCGCCATAGGCGTTGAAGTGCCAGTGGTTAGCGCGCTTCTCGCCCTTGCCGTTGATGACGTAGGTGGCAGCGGTGTCGCGGAACCAGGCGTCGTCGGTGGTCATCTCGATAACGGTGACGTTCTCGTCCTCTTCGAAGACGGCCTTGCAGTTGGCGTAGTCAGCCTGGTTGGCGCACATGGTGACCGGGGTGAACTCGGCGATGGCGCGAGCGATGGCGGCATACTGCTTCTGAGCCGGCTTGGCGCCGTGGGCCCAGGTGTCGGTGCGGTGGGGCCAGCCCATCCACACGCGATCCTGCGGGGCGAACTCGGCGGGCATAAAGAAGCCGTCGGCCTTGGGGGTGGACTCGGACTCGGTGATCGTACGCATAAGATTTCCTCCAAATCGAACGATCGCTTGCCGCGGGCGGGTTACCCGCAGCCTAAAACCAAGAGATAGTGGGCGCCCGTCCCCCGGCAAAGGTCGGGGCGCCCGGTGCCGATTTTCACGGTGCCGCACCGGCGAGCGGCGACGTAGCCAAGTGCGCGGAGACAAAACGCACGAAGGATACGGAAGAGAGATTGGGGTGGGCGGTGGTTACCGGAGCTATCGCTCACACCCACCCCGGGGAATGGTTAGCAAACCTGTCGTTTGGGCACGCCTCCGAAGAGGCTAGAGTGCCCGGAGTCGGGAGCGACAAGCCCGACGAAGCGCACGTTGGTACGCGAGGAGGGTTGGAGCCCCAGAACCGGGTGCTCTAGTTCTCCTCGGCCTCGGCGGCCTCCTCAGCGAGACGCTGAGCAGCCAGCTCGGGGGTGAGACCCATGTACTCGGTCTCGCGGCCCTTGGCGCTGACGACGCGGACAACCTCGCCGATGAGCAGAAGCACGATGAAGATAACGATCATCGGGAGCTTGTCGCCAATTTCAGCGGCAGAGAACGGCACCAGCGTTGCAACGATGGCCAGGATCAGCTCGATGCAAGGGATGGCCAGCATGACCTTCATCATGGCACCCTTAAACGGGAACGTGAAGATGCGCTCGCGGTTCGGGTCGTTCTTGCGAAGGTTGAGGAACGCCGGGAACATCGGGATATAGGTGAGCAGCAGGAAGACGACGGAGGTGCCGAAGAGCATCCAGAAGACACCGTTGGAGATGGCGTCGATGGGAACCAGCTGCAGGCACAGTACCAGGGAGGCAACGATGGCGTTGACCAGGTTGGCGCCGTTGGGCATGTCGTCATCCGAGATCATCGAGGCAAAGACCTTGGGCATGTTGCCGTGCTCGGCAGCGTAGCGAGCAACGGAGTTAACGCCGAAGGACCAAGCGGCCATGTTGGCGAACAGGGTGATCAGGAAGGCGATGCAGATGACCTTGAAGATCATGGAGTCGCCCACCATGGTCTGGACTGCGACAATCATGCCATAGTCGGGGTCGATGGAATCGGCCGGCACAGCAGCGCCGATGCCAAAGCCAGCGAACAGGTAGATCACGGCGATGGACAGGCCACCGACGATGATAGCCTTGGGGATATCGCGAGCGGGATCGGCCATGTCGTCGGTCATGGTGCAGATGACCTCGAAGCCCATGAAGTTAAAGATGATGATCGACAGGTAGCCGAGAGCGTTGGTGTTGGTGAGCTCGGGCAGGAAGGTGGCAGCGGACATGTCGTTCGCAAAACCGTTCTCCATGGCATACCAAATGCCCAAAGCGCCAACGATAACGGCGACGGCGACCTTGATGATGGCGCCACCGTTAAGGACCCACTCGGAGTCGGCCGCCTTGGAGCGGCCCATGAGGTAGACGATCCACACAAAGGCAAGATCGATACCCATCTTGGCGATCAAGTTGAACTCGACGCCAAAGACCATGCCCAAAATGTCGGGGAACATGGTAGCCAGCGAGGCGATCCACAGCGGGTAGTTGACCCAGTAGTAGTACGAGATGCGGGCGCCCCATTTGTCGCCCAGGCCATCGCGTACCCAATCGTAAATGCCGCCCTCGCCGTCATAGGTGGTACCGAGCTCGGCGACAACCATGCCGTAGGGAAGCAGGAAGGTCAGGATCAGGAAGATCCACCAGAAGAACTGCTGGTTGCCAATGGCGGCAGCAGGAGCGGCGGCCTCGCAAACGAAGACGACGCAGATGATGGTCGAAATGACCGTCAAGAAGGAAAGCTTTTTCTTTCCGTCGCTCATGATGAGCTCCTTCGCTCGGTCTTGGACAGATCCGAGGCCCTAAGGTATTAAGGCAATTGCTTGGGCCTCGGTGAGCGGGCGACAGGAGACGAGCATCCGCCGCCCGCAAACGTGCTTTTAGAAGCCTTGAGGCTTAGAGCTGCTCGAGAGCCTCGAGAGCGGCGTAGAGCTCAGCCTTGGCGGAGTACTCGACACCCTCGTCGTTGAGCGGGGTGCGCTTGCCCAGGGCGGCAAGGAGAGCACGGATGGAGTGCTTGCGGTTCTCGGCCTCGACCCAGCACAGGGAGCGCTCGGGATCGTCCATGACCTCGTCGACGACCTCCTCGTTGCGGGTGGCCGGCAGGCAGTGCATGAACTTGGAGTTGGGGCCGGCGAAGTTCATCATGTCCATGGTGACCTGATACTTGGGATAGAACACGTCCATGTAGTTCTCGCCCGAGACCTCCTCGTCGTACAGGCCATACCACACGTCGGTGTAGATGAAGTCAGCGCCCTTGATGCACTCGATGTCGTCGGAGATGACGACCGAGCCGCCGGAGACCTTGCAGTTCTCCTCGGCGATGGCCATCATCTGCTTGCCGAACTCGGCGCGCTCCTCGACGGTGCCAACGTGCAGGCCGCCGTCGGGGATCTGGTGGCCCTTAGGTCCAAACTGGACAAACTTCATGCCGACCTTGGAGGCGATGAACATGAGGGAGACGCAGACCTGGGTGGCATCGCCGATGAAGGCCAGGGTGCAGTCCTCGATCTTCTTGCCCTCGGGGAGGTTCTCGAGCATGGTCATGAGGTCGCCCATCTCCTGCGTGGGGTGGTTGAACTCGGACATGCCGTTGATGACGGGCACAGCGGAGCCCTCGGCGAGGCCGACGACGTCCTTGTGACGGTCAACGCGAGCCATCATGATGTCGAGCAGGTCGCCCATGACGCGAGCGGTGTCGCCCAGGGACTCGTGGCCACCGAGCTGAATGGTGCCAGGGCCATAGAACTGAGCGTGGCCGCCGAGGTCGCACATAGCGGTCTCGAAGGAAAGACGGGTGCGGGTGGAGACCTGCTGGAAGATCATGCCAAGGCTCTTGTTGCGGAGCAGGTGCGGATAATAACCGTCAACCTTGATGGCCTTCTTCATTGCCAGGCCAAGATCCTCGATAGCCAGGATCTGCTCTTTGGTGAAGTCGTTGGTGTCGATGAAATCCTTAGGCAGTGCCATGTCGATTTCCTTTCCGCCGGTCTTGCCGACTATTACTATGAGGCGCTCGTACATCACGCCTCGTGTTGACAAGACCATCATTCACCCGTATGCAATTTTTACCTAGTTTATTCGGGATTAAAGACCGTTCACGGAGTTACACCCCCTCTAAACCAATATAAACTCGCAGGTCAAGAGTTTACAGGGGGTTTACCATCTAGAACCGCGAACGGTATACGGCTATGCTGTATCTCGGCGCCTAATCCGCAATGAAACGAAGGGTTGAGACGTCTATATCCCACAAGATATACGGGCTCGGCCATAGATGAAATGAGATGGGATGGTGGCAGATGAACACCCTGATGTTCTTCTATACCCTAGCGATACTCGTGATTTGTATTGTGACGGCAGTGCTTTCGCTTGCCGCCTATGCCTCGTCTCGTCGACGTATCTTTGTCTATGGCTGCGGCGTATTTATCTGCTATGCCATCGAGATGACCGAGATTTTCTTTTTTGAATACACGCTGCAAAACCAGAGTTTTCCGGCCAGCGACTATTACTCAATTACCATGCCTGTGTTGCGGACCTTTGTGGCGACCGCTTCGCAGGCTTTTATTTGGCTCATTGCCATGGATTTGCTCGACAAGCATTCAAAAAAGCAGTTTGTCATTCCCGTCGCAACGTTCTTGCTGAGCGAGCTGCTGATTATCGTCGCTGTCCCCTACGGCCCCATTCATCAATGGCTCTACTACACGATGCGTCAGGTATTCCTTGTTTTCGTGGGACTATATATCTTTTGGACGGCACGCAAGAGCACACAAGTCGAGCTGAAGGCACGCGTTAACAACCAACGAAAGCACCTGATTATCGGCGCTATTCTGGTCGGCTGCATCGTTGCCGAGGATTTCTACAACATTCTGATTGTCCCCATGAGTCTGGCGCCCTCTTGGCTGCAACTATATCTGTCCGAGCGCAACTTTAGCGAAAACGTCTTTGCCTGCTACTTTGCGATCCTGCTGATCATCTACTCCTACCACGTGCTTTCAATCCGCATGCAGGAGGCGCCCGAGGAAAAGAACGTCAGCGATCTTGATCGACACATCGAAGAGCAGATGCCCTTCTATCGCAACGCCTACAAGCTCTCCAACCGTGAGACCGAAGTTATGCGTCTGGTCGTACTGGGCAAATCGAACCAAGAGATCGCTGACGAGCTATTCCTTGCCGTGGGCACCGTCAAGACCCACATCCACAACATCCTGGTCAAAACCGAACAGCAAAACCGCACGACGCTCATCCTCCACTTTTGGAAGCGATGAGGTTACGCGGTTTTGCCAAACCGCGTAACGGCTCGACGCTGCAAGCGCCCCTAGGCGGCAATCTGACGTTCAATCGTCGGTCGCGTACCGAAGTACGCTTCCCTCCTCTTTCACGTCACCTTGCTCGCCTAGGGGCGTTTTCGCTGACTTATGCTCAACCTGCGATAATTCTGAGCTGAACGAGTTACTCGCTGTAGCGGGTGGCGATGGCAGCTTGTACCATGCCGGTGCTCATGAGGTACGTCACCAGGAAGTAGCCACCATAGGCCGCCAGGAAAATCGCGCAGGTGAGGCCCACGGTGCCGGCGATGCTCATATCGCCGAATACGCTCACCAGCTCGATGATCACTTTGAGCGCCACAAAGGAGTGCGCCAAGCCCACTGCCAGCGGGAACAGGAAGAACACCGCTTGCTGCGCCATCACCGAATGCCGGATCTGACGGTCGTCACAGCCGATCTGTGCCAGCACACGATAGCTGCGGCTGCCGTCGGCCACATTGGAGAGCTGCTGGATCGACAGAATCGCCGCACATGCAATGACCAGCACAAAGCCAATGTAGATGGCTAGATAGCTAATCATGCCGTTCATCTGCGCTGCTTGCGTGTACATCTCGGAACGCGTGATGAAGACTCCCCATCCCCCCGGCTCCTTGCCGTCAACGAGCAGATTGTCGAGCATGGTGTATTTAATGCTCTCGTCTGCCTTGCTCACATCCATCCCCTGCTTGTAGTTAACGAGCAGATTACTGGAATACGGCTGCAGATTAAGCTGGGACAGCAGTTCATCGGCTACGACCACGGTACCGGGATTGCTGCCCATCGCCGAGTTGGCGATGGCCGCCGTGTCCTCGTCCGACTTATCGGTTGCGGGCTTGAGCTCATGCCCGCCCAAGGTGAGGGTATGGCCGCCGGCCATGTATTTGGTGTACAGGTCGCCCAGCTCACCGCCCATATCACACGTGAGCAGATACTGGTCGCGGCCAATGCTCACCGGCTCCTCGCCCATCATCTGGCGCAGTTTGTTGTACTGGCTCGCCGGCGTCACATACAGACCCATCGCATCGGCGTTGCTTCCCTCGAGCGCCTTGGGAAGCTTTTCGCCCATGGCCTTGCACATCTCGCCCGCCACCACCGAGGGGCCCGAGCCGCCAAGCGGGTAACTCAGATACGAATCGATCTGCACATGCTCACCGGCAACATCGGCGATATTGACCTTTTTGCCGGTCTCGTCGTTGTTGTCCGCCGACTTGCGCTCGCCATGCCATGCAGCGTACAAATCGACCGTTGCATCGGCCAGCACCATGCGATCGGCCTCAGACGGATTGACATACTCCTTGTAGTAGTCGAGCGTTTCGGGCGTGTAATAGACATACGTCTGAGACACGTCAACAGGGTTATAGCGCTCCAGGTTTTCGTTCATCACATTGGCAATAGACATACCGCACGTCACCGAGGTAATGGCCAAAAACAGAATCATCGCGATGACGCCCATCGAAAAGCACACCGTGTTGACCTTGGCCGCAAGCTGGCGCACGGTAAACATGTTAAGTCCGCGCCAATACACGCCGCGCAGGCTCTGCAGCAGCTTGATGAGCATGCCCGAGAGTCCCCAGAACAGGGCAAAGGTGCCTACCGTGACCATGGCCGTGGTGATGCCAAACTGGCTCATTGCCCCGTCCAGCTTGTCGCCCGTCTCGGTTAGCGGGAACCCATCACGTAGCAGACGGTAATAGGCCACGCCCACAAGCACCACGCCCACAGCAAAGATGGCAATCGCGATCCAGGGGTTGCGTGTCTTGATGCTCTCGTTGCGACGCTCGGCACCCATAAGCTCGATGAGTTTGGTACGGCGCACGGCGCGAAGGTTCAGCAGGAGCGTGAGCACAAACATTACGAGCATGCAGGCAAGGGTCAGGTTGAACGCATGCACCGAGAAAAAGAAGCGGAAATTGGCGATCTGCGTCTTGAAGAGTGAGGCCGTAAAGAATGTCATGAGCTGCGAGAGCCCCACGCCCAGCACGATGCCGGCGACAAAAGCGCCGACCGAGACGATCACCGTCTCGAGCGCCATGATCGTGGCGACGCGCCCGCGCCCCATGCCGAGCACCTGGTACAGGCCAAACTCCTTTTTGCGGCGTTTCATGATGAAGTTATTGGCATACACCATCAAAAAGGCCATGACACCAGCCAAAAAGTACGTGAGGTAGCCGAGCATGGTGCCCATGAGCTCGGACAGGCCCTCTTCCTTAATGCCGGCGATATCGACCTGCATTGATACGGTGTTGAATGCATAGAAGACCGTGACACCCAGGGTGAGCGTCAGCAAGTAAACGAGGTAGTCGCGGCCGGCGCGGCGGACGTTGCCCCAAGCGAGTTTACAGAGCATCGGAGCCCTCACCGCCCATCATGGCAACGACCTCCATAATGCGGTCGAAGAACTCTCGGCGGTCGGTGTCGCCGCGGCGCAGCTCGGTGAAGATCTTGCCGTCGCGGATAAACAGCACGCGGCTCGTGTAGCTGGCGGCAAAGCTGTCGTGCGTGACCATGAGCACCGTGGCGCGCAGGCGGCGATTCAGGGCCTCCAGGCTCTCAAGCAGCAGGCGGGCGCTCTTGGAATCGAGGGCGCCGGTGGGCTCGTCGGCCATGATCATGGTGGGGTCGGTGACGAGCGCGCGAGCAGCGGCGACACGCTGCTGCTGGCCGCCGGACATCTGGTAGGGATACTTGTCGAGCACCTGGCTAATGGACAGGCGCGCGGCCACATCCTGCACGCGGGTCGAGATTTCGGCCGAGTTTGTGCGGGCGATGGTGAGCGGCAGGGCGATGTTCTCGCGTGCCGTGAGCGTATCGAGCAGGTTGGAATCCTGGAAGATAAAGCCCAGCTCCTCACGGCGGAACTGCGAAAGCTTGGCCTGCTTCATGCGCGTCACGTCCTGGCCGTTGATGCGAATGGTGCCGCTCGTGGCGGCATCGATGGTCGACACGCAGTTGAGCAGCGTCGACTTGCCCGAGCCCGAGGCGCCCATGATACCGACGAATTCGCCGCGGTTGACGGTAAAGCTGACGTCGTTGAGCGCGCGGGTCACGTTGCCCAGCGCGCCGTATACCTTTTCGAGATGCGCGACCTCCAGTACCGGGGTCGCCATGTGCGTGGTTTGCATACCGAGTCCTTTCTTGCGATTAGTCTACGGCATCTATAGTCGCAAGAAGCCGAGTCGGCTACCATCGATATGGCTTACGCTTGCCTTACCGTTGTGTAAGGTAGGGGTAGCCTGCCATGTGTTGATGTGGAGAGAGGACTCCTGTTGAAGACTGTTCATGTTGCCGCTGGGATCATTCGCAAGGATGGATCTGACGAGTTGCTTGCCGTGCAGCGCGGCTACGGCGACATGCAGGGACTATGGGAGTTCCCAGGCGGCAAGCTCATGCGCGGCGAGACACCCGAAGACGCCGTGCGCCGCGAGCTTATGGAAGAGCTGCAGGTAAACGTCACCAACCTGCGTGATTTTTACACCGTTGAGTATGACTACCCCGATTTTCATCTCTCAATGGAGTGCTATTACTGCTCGCTGGCTAAAGAGTCCGGCGAGCCCCAGAAGCACGACCGTCAGCTCGATATCCGCTGGATTCCACGCACCTCGCTTGCCACGGTGGAGTGGATGCCCGCCGACAAGGGGCTTATCGATGCCCTGATTGAGCTAAAGGAAGACCGGCTTGAGGCCAACGGCAGCACCAACGACGCCGAGACCGCCACGGCTGACGAGCCTGCCGCCAAATCCAAGCGTAAACCTAAGCGCCGCAGCAAAAAGCGCCCCAAGCCCGGCCTGCTGGACGGCATCGACACCTCGGACCTTTCCGCCGACGAGAGAGAGCTCGTGCGCCGTCGTGCCGCGATAAAAAAGTCCATGAAGGGCAACAAGCGCTCCAACACCAAGCCCGAGCTGCTCGTACGTCAGCGTCTACGGGCCGCAGGCCTTACGGGCTATCGTTTGGAATGGAAGGTTCCCGGCAAGCCCGACATCGCCTTCCCCGGCCGCAAGATCGCCATCTTCGTCAACGGTTGCTTTTGGCATCGCTGCCCTAAGTGCAATCCGAGCCAGCCCAAGCGCAATGTTGAGTTTTGGGAGGCAAAGTTCCGTCGCAACGTCGAGCGCGACCGCGCTGCCGTGGCAGCACTCGCTCAAATGGGCTGGACACCCATAACCATCTGGGAATGCGAGCTCAAAAAAGACCGCATCGACGCCACGATGGAAAAGATCATCGAGCAGGTGCGCGCCGCAGAGCTGCAGCGCTAACAGCGTGCATTCACACGCTCCGTACGTCCGCGCCACATCCACGTCACAAACCTTAGAAAGCCCTTAAGCCCAAAACCTTTCAAGAGTGTTACTCAATACCTCTGACCTGCAGTTTCATCGTAACACCAAACCAGGTTAAGCCTTTCTTTAGCGCTTCTTTGCGGCAGCCGCGGCATAATACTGCCAACGCACGGGGCCTAGCAGCACACCCCGTGCGCAACCTTTTGGTGGACATCGAGGAGGCCGCATAAGCATGCATTCTTCCAATGACGCAGCACAGCAGCCGTCCCTAAAACATGCAAACCTTTTCTCCTTCCCCCCGACACAGAGAGACGGTCTCCTCGACTCCCCCACCACAAAAGCCAAACGCTCAACCGACCAGAGCCACAACTTGCGAGCATCCTTCGAAAAGCTCCAAGCATCCCTAGACAAAACCTTCCCCAACCAAGCCCGGGCATACTAGCCCCCACCAACAAAGCGCCCCTCGCGCCCCATCCCTTCAGCCCCAACGCCACAAGGGCGATCGAGCAGGACGGCTTGGGCGGGTCCCCGTACTTAGTTTCCAAAATCATTCCGCAGCGCGAAGGCCCCCGTTGCCAACGCTTCGTAGAAGCGAGGCAACGGGGGCCTTCATGCGCGAGGACGTTTTGGAAACTAAGTACGGGGACCCGCCCAAGCCGTCCGGTGGGATCAGAGTACCCTTGCTGTTTCCTTGCTGTTACTCTGCCTTGCCCACAGAGTTGAGGTTGGTCATGCGGATCTTAACCAGCTCGGTGATCTCACGCATACCCTCCTTAGCCGGCTTCTTGGGATCGAAGCAGGCGGGGTTCTCGGCCATGTAGGCCATGAAGCCCTTGGTGTAGGCCTGACGCAGTTCGGTGGCGTAGTTGACCTTGCAGATGCCGTTCTTCACAGCCTCGGCAACCTGCTCATCGGGCACACCGGAGGTGCCGTGCAGGACCAGCGGCACGTCGACGGCGTCGCGGATGGCCTTGACCACGGACTGCTCGATGTGCGGATCGCTCGTGTACACGCCGTGGCTGGTACCAACGCCAATAGCCAACGAGGTGCAGCCAGTGCGCTCGACGAACTCCTTGGCCTCGGCAGGATCGGTGTAGGGGCTCTCGCCCTCAACCGCGGGACCGTCGTCCTCCTTGCCGCCAACCTTGCCGAGCTCGGCCTCGACGGGCACGCCCATGGCGCGGCCAGCGTCGGCGACGGACTTGGTCAGGGCGATGTTGTCCTCGAAGGACTCGTGCGAACCGTCGATCATAACGGAGGTGTAGCCAGTGCGGAAAGCCTGCATGCAGCGGTCATAGCCATCGCCGTGATCGAGGTGCAGGGCGACGGGCACGGAAGCGCGCTCGGCGGCAGCCTTGACCATGCCGTAGAAGTAGTCCAGACCAGCGGTCTTGATGGTGCCCGGGGTGGTCTGCATGATGACGGGGGACTTGGTCTCCTCGGCAGCAGCCAGAACGGCCATAACAAACTCGAGGTTCTCGACGTTGAACGCGCCGACGGCGTAGTGGCCGGCCTGAGCGTCCTTGAGCATCTTTTCGGTGGTAACAAGTGCCATGAGCGTTTGCTCCTCTCCCTCGCCCGCATCTGGACATCGGGCGTACGTGTCCGCAAGGCGTTTTACCTTGCGTTTTGCTGGGCCCATTGTATGAAAATCACATCTGTCGCATGTACGAGATATCGCCGGCACGCAGGCCAAATCGCTCGTTTTTGAAAAGCAAACGGAAGGGAATCGGACCAAATCCCCCTATCCGATATCCCAGTTTTCGAGCGAATCACCTTTCTTTTGTAGAAAAGATAAGTAATCGAAAGGCGTTTTCTTGCTAGAAAAGAAAATGAACGAAAATGGTTTCAACATAATTCCTGCAAATTTAGGTTGAGGATGGAGCAGCTATGGCCCACGCAACAACACGAGCTTTCGCCGATGAACGACGTGCCGCCATCATGGAAATGCTCGAGCATAACGCCTCCGTGCAGGTGGCAGAAATCGCCCAGACCTTTGGCGTGTCCTCCGTTACCGCCCGCGCCGACCTGGACGCGCTCGCCGAGTCCGGCAAGCTGCGCCGCACGCATGGCGGCGCCGTGTCGCTCCACAAGCGTCTGACGGTATCCACGCAGGATCGCCGCATTAACGTCAACGTTGCCGCTAAGCAGGCCATCGCTCAAAACGCCATTGCACTCGTCAGCGACGGCGACACGTTGCTCGTCGACTCCGGCACCACGGCACTCGAGTTCGTTCGGCTCCTCGACCAGCGCGACGGCATCACCGTCATTACGGCCGATATCACCATCGCCGATTACATCGACGAGAGCATGCCCTCAGTCGATGTCGTCATGCTGGGCGGGGCACTGCGCAAAGGTCATCGCTATCTGTACGGCCCACTTACCATGCAGGCACTCCAAATGGTCCACGCCGATCTTGCCGTCATGTGCCCTGGCGCTTTTGTTCCCGGCTGCGGCTTTACGACCGACTTTCCGCAGATGGCCGAGACCAAAGCGGCTATGGTCGGTGCTGCTCGTCAAAGTGTCGCCCTCATGGACGCCAGTAAGGTTAATGGGCGCGGCATGTACCGCTTTGCCGAGCTCGTCGATGTCAACGCTATCGTCATGGACCGCGACCCCGACGATGCCGTTGCCACCTCTATCGCCGAAATCGCCGACAACACCCGCCCCAACCTCATCATCGCCAGCGCGTAAAACAAAAACCACCACAAAGGTGCCTGTCCCCTTTGTGGTGGTTTGAGCGTTAAAAGTGAACGTATCGCTACTTGGAGAGCTCGTCAGCGAGGGCCTCGATCTGAGCGCGCGAGGCGTCGTTGAGCGAGCCCAGGACGGTCACCTTGTTCTGCGCCAGGGTGATGTCCTTCATACCCTCGAGCTCCTTGGTCATAACCTTGGCAGCTGCGGGCGCCCAGGAGCCGCCCTCGACGAGCGCCACGGTACGGTTCTGGTAGGCGTGCTCGGCAAGCGTGTGGATGAAGGTGCTCATGAACGGGAAGATCTCGCCCTGATAGGTGATGGAAGCGAGCACCAGACGGTCATAGCGGAACGCGTCCTCAACGGCCTCGGCCATGTCGTCGCGAGCCAAGTCAAAGACGGAGACCTTCTGGCCGCGAGCCTCGAGCGCAGATGCAAGCTCCTCAACGGCAGCCTTCAGATGGCCATACACGCTCGCGTAGGCAATCGTGATGCCCTCGTCCTCGGGCTGATAGCTCGACCAGGTGTTGTAGGTGTCGAGGTAATAGTCCAGGTTCTCGGTAAGAACAGGACCGTGGAGCGGGCAGATGATCTGGATGTCCAGATCGGCGGCCTTCTTGAGCACGGCCTGCACAAACTTGCCGAACTTGCCCACGATGCCAAAGTAGTAACGGCGCGCCTCGCAGGCCCACCCTTCCGGATCCTCGATGTCGTTGGCGCCAAACTTGCCAAAGCCGTCGGCACTAAAGAGTACCTTGTCGGTGGCCTCGTAGGAGAAGAGTACCTCGGGCCAGTGAACGTTGGGGGCGCCGACAAAGGTCAGGCTGTGGCCGCCCAGGTCGAGCACGTCGCCCTCTTTGACGACCATCTTGCGCTCGGGGTAATCGGTGCCAAAGTAGTTGACCATCATGCGGAAGGCGCCCATGCTTGCCACAATCTGTGCCTGGGGATAGCGCTCCATAAAGGCGGCGATGCCGGCGGAGTGATCGGGCTCCATGTGATGGATGACCAGGTAGTCGGGCGTGCGGCCGTCGAGTACAGCCTCGAGGTTACCGAGCCATTCGTCGACAAATCCGCCATCGACCGAATCGGCGACAGCGATCTTCTCGCCCAAGATAACGTAGCTGTTGTATGCCATACCGTTCTCGGACACGTCGTACTGGCCCTCGAACAGGTCGATGTCATGATCGTCGACGCCAATGTAGCGGATATCCTTGGTGATCTCCATCAGGCAAAGCCTCCTAGATAGACAAATGAACCCGTCTATCATAGCACTCGCCTTTCTAGTCACGGCTATCTGCCAGCATCCTTACCGATTGTTATTGATGTACAACGACGAGCCGTTGACCTGCGAAAACTATGCGCGCGGAGCTGCCGTGGTGTGTCGAACGATGAGCTGACCGGGAATGCGAATAGCGACGGGTCTGTCCGATGCCCCCGCCTTGGGAACCGCATGCTCGAACACCTCGCGTCCACGCTGATGCAGATCGAAACGAACGGTCGTGAGCTCGTTATGCGCGACAAAGTCGTCGAGCGAGTCATCGACGCCCACCACGCTCACGTCCTCGGGCACGCGCAAGCCACTATCGCGCAACGCGGCGATGGCGCCGTTTGCCATTTGGTCGTTTGCCGCGTAAATCGCCGTCATGGTGCGGTCGTGCTCAGCCAGGTACCGAGCGGCCTCGTAGCCGCTGTTGGCAGACCAGTCACCCTCGAGTGGCGCCTGCGCCTTAATGTGCTTACGCTCGAGCGCATCCTGCCAGCCGGCGCGACGAAATTGCTCGTCGACCGAGAATGACGGGCCGCCAATATAGCGAATCTGCTCGTGCCCCAGCTCAAACAGGTGATCCATTAGCAATAGCGAGCAGCCGTAATGGTCGGAATCGACCGTGGTCACCCGCGGGTGCGCGTACATGGTAACGATGACCGTGCCAATGCCCGGCAGTGGATCAAACGTCTCAAAATCTGGCGCCATGCGACTCATGCCGATGATGATGCCGTCCACGGGCAGCGCGGCCATACGACGCGTGGCCTCGGCAAGCGAGAACTCCTCGGTCTTGGACATCTCGACCAGCGTGATGGCGCAATTATGCTCGCGAGCAGCGCTGGCGATGCCATCGATCATCGTAAGGTTGCCAAACTTGGTGACATCGTTGACGCACAGGCCAACCGAATGGTAACGGCCATCGCGCAGCGAGCGACCGGCATAACTCGGACGAAAGCCGAGCTCTTGCATAGCGGCTTGCACGCGCTGGCGCGTCTGCTCGTTAACGTTGGGCAGGCCGTTGGCGACGCGCGAAACCGTCTGCTGCGAAACGCCAGCAGCGCGGGCGACGTCGGCCATGGAGACCGGACGCGTACCTGTATCGTTGGACGGGCGCCTTGCCACAGGATCACCTTCACCCTTGCGAGATCTGAATAGCGTGAATGCCGGCCCGGGCAGAAATACATCCCGCGCCGGGGCCCGCTATCGTCGGACGCATGTTAACGTACTCTACTTTTTCTATCAGCGGTTCTTTTGCTCCATATGTCCATACAGCCACACCGTTCACGGCCGAAAATCTACCGATTACCAAATTCTCAAAAAGTAACAAGCGATGTGTTATGAGTACGTTAACATAGCCCGTAACGTGCGGTATCGTGAACACTTGGTTCATGCCGCTTCAAGTTGTTAACGTACTCATAACGACGAAAAACTCACCCGTGCGCGCCAAGGAAAGGACTCCCATGACCACCCCCGACGAAAAGACACTCGCCACGCTCACCAAGCTGTTTGAGGAGGAGTTTGGCCCCATTGGCGACCGCCAGGTGCTCTACGTGCACGCGCCCGGGCGCTCCGAGATCAGCGGCAACCACACCGATCACGAGGGTGGCCACGTTATCGCCGGCTCGCTCGATGTCGCCGTCGACGGCATTGCCGTGGCGACCGACTCCAACAAGATTCGCATCGCCGACGAAGGCTATCCCACGTTTGAGATCACGCTCGACACGCTGGATGTTCAGGAGTCCGAGAAGGGCACGTCCGCAAGCCTCGTGCGCGGTATGGCCCACGAAATTGCAGCCCTTGGCGTTGAGCCCCAGGGCTTCGACTTTGCCTTTACCTGCTCCGTCCCCTCGGGTGGCGGCCTTTCTAGCTCCGCCGCTGTCGAGGCGGCTTACGGCCGCGCCATGGAGACGCTCTGGGGCGCGCCCGCCATTGAGCCCGTCACGCTCGCCCAGATGAGCCAGCGCACCGAGAACAACTATTACGGCAAGCCCTGCGGTCTTATGGATCAGGCGGCTGTGTGCCTGGGCGGCCTTGCCTACATGGACTTTGAGGATCAGGCTCAGCCTAAGACCCAGAAGCTCGAGCTCAACTTTGAGGATCACGGCTATGCGCTCGTGCTCGTTAAGGTTGGCGCCGACCATGTGGCGGCTACCGACGACTACGCCGCCGTTCCGCGCGAGATGCAGGACGTCGCCGCCGGGTTTGACAAGGCACGCCTGTGCGAGGTCGACGTTGCCGACTTTGACGCCAAGCTCCCCGAGCTGCGCGCCAAGCTGGGCGACCGCGCTTGCCTGCGCGCCGTTCACTACTGGTACGAGAACGGCCTGGTCGACAAGCGCTGGGCAGCCCTGAACGCCGGCGACATTGACCAGTTCCTGGTCCTGACGCGCGAGTCCGGCGCCAGCTCTGCCATGTACCTGCAGAATGTTGTTGCCAAGCTGGGTTCCGAGCAGCCTTCCATGTATGCCCTGGCGCTGGCCGAGCACGTGCTCGACGGCCGCGGCGCCGTCCGTATCCACGGTGGCGGCTTTGGTGGCACCATCCAGGCCTTCGTGCCGCTCGATCTGGTCGACACCTTCATTGCCAAGATGAACGGCTGGCTGGGCGAGGGCTCTGCCCGTCACTACGCCATCTCTGACAAGGGGGCTTACGCGGCATGGCTGTAATGACTGACGTGCGCGAAGCCGCGCAGAACCTGATCGAGTACGCCATTCATCGATCGATGATCGGCCAGGACGATCGCATCTGGGCATACAACACCATTCTGGAGTGTATCGGCGCTACGGGTCCCGCGCTCGATATGGCCTGGGCGCTCCAGGTTGAGAAACTCTCGCTCTTGCACCCCAATACCCTGCCCGACTTTGATCTTGAAGGCACGCTTGCCGCGCTTTCCGAGGCTGCCGTTGCCAATGGCGCCGCCGAGGACACGGCGTCGGGCCGCGACCGCATCGCCATGCGCATCATGGGTGCGCTCATGCCGAGGCCTTCGGTTGTAAACGAGGAGTTCAACGGACGTATGGGCGTCAACGAGCCCCGCGCCGCAACCGACTGGTTCTACGGCCTGTGCTGCGACGCCGGCTACGTGCGCCGTGCCGCCATCGCGCGCAACATCAAATGGAGCACCCCCACCAACTGGGGCGATCTTGAGATCACCATCAACCTCTCCAAGCCTGAGAAGGACCCGCGCGATATCGCCGCGGCCGGTGCCGCAAAGAACACGGGCGAGAAGTATCCCGCCTGCCAGCTTTGCATCGAAAACGAGGGCTATCCCGGACGCTCCGCCGTAGCCGACGGCGGCGCTCACCCCGCCCGCCAGAATCTGCGCGTTATCCCCATCCAGCTTAATGGCGAGCGCTGGGGCTTCCAGTACAGCCCGTACGCGTACTTTAACGAGCACTGCATTGCCATGAGCTCCGAGCATCGTCCGATGCACGTCGACCGCAAGGGACTGACCTGCCTGCTCGATTTTGTGGACCTGTTCCCGCATTACTTCATCGGCTCCAACGCCGACCTGCCTATCGTGGGCGGCTCGATTCTGTCGCACGACCACTTCCAGGGCGGCGCGCACGAGTTCCCCATGATGCACGCCGCCGAGGTCTCGCAGTTTAGCGTGCCCGGCTTTGACGGCGTTACGGGCGCCGTGTTGCAGTGGCCGCTTTCGGTGCTGCGCCTGCGCTCGCACGACCGTGCTCAGTTGCTCGACGCCGCCGAGAAGATTATCCTCGCCTGGCGCGAGTGGACCGATGAGTCGGTGGGCGTCATCGCGCACACGGCCGACGGCGTGGCGCACAACACCGTGACGCCGGTCATCCGCCGCGTCGACTCCCGCGGCAATGCCGGCGGCGAGACTTACGAGGCCTACCTGGCGCTTCGCTGCAACATCACAACCGACGAGCATCCGCTGGGCGTGTTCCATCCGCATGCCGAGTATCACCATATTAAGAAGGAGAACATCGGCCTGATCGAGGTCATGGGCTTGGCCATTTTGCCGCCGCGCCTGGTTCCCGAGCTCGGCGCTGTCCGCGAGCACCTGCTGGCGGCCAAGGTCGATGCCAGCTACGACCTTGCCGCAGCGCTCGAGAGCGATGACCTTTGCCGTAGCCACGCCGCATGGGCCGAGGATGTCTTTGCTCGCCGCGCGAACGAGCTTACGGCGGACAACGCCATCGACATCCTGCACGAGGAGGTCGGCGTGGTGTTTGGCCACGTGCTCGACAACGCCGGCGTCTTTAAGTGGGACGAAGCCGGCCGCGCCGCCCAACAGCGCTTTATCGACTCGCTCTAATGATCCCTTGGGGACGGAGGAAAACGGATCATTTCGTCCTCAAGGCAACGGCGCCCGCCGGCAACATCGCCGACGGGCGCCGTTTTTGAGTGTAGTCATTGGGGATGCTCTTAAATAACCAGTCATTAAAGAGCATCCCCAATGACTAATGACTCGAGCGTGGAAAATCTCCCTCTTTGAGCTCGTATGGGCACCAAAAACGGGAGATTGTCCACGCTCATTCTATTAGGAGTCACAACCGCTACAACTCTACGACCTCAACGCTGTTGTAGATCTCGTCCCAGCGGTCCATAACCAGGTGGCCGGTCTTGGGATCCATGGCGTTGAGCTTGCCGCAGGTATTGGCGGTCTTGAGCACCGTGACGTCGTCGGCACCAGCAGCAATGGCATGCGCAAAGCCGGCGATGGTCGAGTCACCGGAACCCGTCGCGTTCACAGCCGCAATCGCGGGCGTCTTGGCGCGGAACGCGCGGCCCTCATGGAAGCCCACCGAACCGGCAGCACCCAGCGAAACGACAACCCAGGGAATACCGGCAAAGCGGCCATCGGCGGCAAGCGCCTCGCGCAGGGCATCGACATCATCGGTCGTAAAGGACGTACCCAGCAGGCCGTTAATCTCGGTCAGGTTGGGCTTTACGAGCTCAGGCTTAGCGTCGGACTCCAGCGCAGCCTCCAGCGATGCACCCGAAGTATCGAGCAGCACCTTAGCGCCCGCCTCCTCGGCAATCTTTACGAGCTCGGCGTAGTAGCCGGCGTCCACGCCACGCGGCAGCGAACCCGAAAGCGTCACGACGTCCGCCTTCGCTGCGAGCTCGGCGAACTTGGCCGTAAAGGCCTCGAGCTCGGCCGGGGCGATCTGCGGGCCGCTCTCCAGCAGCTCGGTCTGATTACCCTCGTGCAGAATATTCAGGCAGATGCGCGTCTCACCGGCGATGGGCACAAAGTCGTTCTTGACGCCGTCGGCATCCATAAGCTCGGCCATATAGGCACCCATGTGGCCGCCGAGCAGGCCGGTCGCGAGCACGTCGTCGCCCAGCTGCAGCAGCACGCGACTCACGTTGAGGCCCTTGCCGCCAGCGGTCTTTTCGGGCGTCACGCGGTTAACGTCGTCGATGATCAGCTTGTCGAGTTGATAGCGCGTATCGATCGACGGGTTCATGGTAACGGTCAGAATCATGTTGAACTCCTGTTTCCGGGGCACGGCACGCGCGGCCCCAAACATACGATAGCTCTTTAAAGGATCTCGATCTCAAAACCGCGGGTGACGGTCTCCCCCGGCTTGGCAACCAGGCAGCCACGCTTGTGCTCCAGAATATCGTCCTCATCGGAGCAGGTAGACAGGCCGCCCCACGGTTCCACGGCCACAAAGTCGCCCTCGGGCTTGCTCCACACAATCAGGTATGGCATATCGGGGAACGTCAGGCGCACGCCCTTGTCCTCGGTTTTCTTGGTCAGCGTAACCACGCGGCTCTCGAGCACGTCAAAGATGGTCTCCGCGAAGTCGAAGAGTTCGTGGGTCAGTGGCAGGTTCTGGCCGATCATGGGGTTCTTGCTGCGATGCTCAACATCAATCAAGCCCGTCGAGGGAACGGCAGTACAGAGCTCGGCGGCCTCACGCTGATCAAAACGGAGCTCGTAATCGTCATAGGACTCGCCCTCGTCGAGCGGGCACTTAAAGCCGGGGTGGCCACCCACAAAGAATGGCATATCCTCGGTGCCCTCATTGGTCACCTCGTACGACACGGCCACCTTTTCCGAATCGATCGTGTAACGAGCAACGATCTTAAACGGATACGGGTACTGCTCGAGCAACTCGGCATGGTCGGCAGAGCTTAGGCTCAGCGCAACCATGTTGTCGCTCTGTTCCTCGAGCTTCCACTCCTGTTTGCGCGCAAAGCCGTGGCGGGCGAGCTTTACCTCGCGGCCGCCCATGGTCATTGCGTGACCGTCACGAAGGCCACCGCAGATCGGGAAACAAATGGGCGCCTGGCCCGACCAGACCGCCGGGTCACCCTGCCACAGGTACTCACGGCCGTTGGCCGCAATAGAAGTGAACGACCCGCCCGCCGTGGTCAACGCCACACGAATAGAACCGTTATCAAGAACAAACTCCATAGGAGCCTTCCCTTTCTTACGACAGCCCGCCAAGTCAATAGGGCTGATAGAAAACCGGCCCGCGCCCCCTCACAGAAACGCGAGCCGTCAATTAAAAAGCTGCAGAATGCCGGGTACCGCCAAAACGAAGCACACAAGCTCAGCAAGCAAACGTGTTATCGGAGCAGCTTGCCGTATCAGAAATCTTCGCAACAACAGCGGTAACCCCACAGGTCACTCAGACATCAGCGAGAAGCCAGCTGGCGAGGCAAGGTGCCGTGAAGCGAGACGGCATTGACCTTCTGGTCATGCCGTCGAAGCTGAGCGGCAGATTGCCCGCCAGATGGCTTCGCAGCGTCGACCCGTTACGCGGTTTGGCAAAACCGCGTAACCCCACTAGTCGTGATACTCGCCGCGGTCCCACTTCTCGAGAAACTCGTCAAAGAAGTGCGGGTCAGCCTGAGCCTCGGCGTCGGCCTTATTGCAGGCGTCGATCTTGGCAATCAGGGCATCGTGCTCGGGGGTCTTCTCGTAGGGCTCCTCCAGGAAGGCAAGCATGATGTCGGCCATCAGGAACTCACCGGTAATCTTGCCGCCAAAGCCCACGATGTTGGCGTTGAGCTCGCGACGGGCATACAGGGCAGAGGTCATGTCGCGAACCAGGGCGCAACGGGCGCCGGGAACCTTGTTGACGGCGTTGGTGATGCCGATGCCGGTGCCGCACAGGGCCACGCCAAAGTCGGCCTTGCCGCTGGCAACGGCCTCGCCCACGGCCTTACCGTAGATGGGATAGTGTGTACGGGTGTGGCTGTAGGCGCCGCAGTCGAGCACCTTGTAGCCAGCCTGCTCCAGGCGGTCGGCCAGATAGATCTTCTCGTCCGTAACGATATGGTCGCAACCGATTGCGATGGTCTTCTTCATCAGAACGTCCTTTCGTCTGAATTCACAAGTTGAGATAGAAGTTCGAGTTCTCGGTGGCTCTCGTTAGGCCATCTTGTTGAGCATGTCGACACGGATCTGGTGACGACCGCCGGCGTACTGGGCGCGCAGGAACTCGCGGGCGATCTTCTTGGCGACCTCGGTGCCCACAACGCCCGGGCCCATGGTGACCATGCGCGAACCGTTGTGCTCGCGGGTCATGTAAGCGGAACGCTCGTCGGAAATGTTGGCGACGACCATGCCCTTGATCTTGACGGCGGCCATATAGGAGCCGACGCCGTACTTATCGAATGCGAAGCCCTGGGAATCCTTGTGCTCCAGCAGGTCCTTGGCAACGGCGGTCGCGGAATCGACAAAGTCCGCGGCAGGGGTCTCGGAATAGTCGACGACCTCGTGACCGTCGGCGATGAGCATCTCCTTGATGGACTCCTTCATCGACATACCGTCGGCATCGGAAGCGATTACAACCCTCATGACATCCTCCTTGAGAGATACGCAGGTGCGTAGTTTCTGTTTGGAAGTGTTGAATCGCGTTCAGGTCCGGGCATCTGAATGTGCGGTTCTTCACTGTTCATGTTTATTTGAACACATTCGAACAGCGACTGCAACAACTATTTGTTTGTCTTTGTTCTTTTTTGAACAAATACCGTTCACGGATGATTGCTGGCCGTTTGGGCCCGGCGCGGACGTAGCGACCATGTGTTCAACAAACAAAAGGGCGGCCGAGAACGTGTCTCGGCCGCCCTTCTTACGGTTGATCTTCCAAAAATCGCTTTGCCGCCTACTCAGCCTGCCCGCTCTTCTTGGCATGTTTGGACGGAGCGCTCAAGAAACGACCCGTCAGATAGTTCGCGGGACCGGAGACATCGATCCCCAGCAGCACGTGTCCTAGCCATAGGAACGCCACGAGCACCAGTAGAGGAATCACACACGAGGTCACGATCATCACGATGACGCCTTCGATGAGGTCGGTCACCTGCTGCACGATCTCGTCGGTCATCCGCTTGGCACCGCTGGTTACCGACGTGACCAGGCTCGAGGCCCCGTCAGTCAACTGCTCGAGCACGTTTTTGGACTCCGTGGTCTCGGACTTTTTCTTGTTCGATTTTGAGCTGGTCTCGCCTGACTTGTCCGTGGTATCGGTCTTTTCCGCAGCGTCCGCTGCCTTTTGCTCAGCTTGCTCAATACTTACGCGATACGTTTCATCGACCTTCTGCGACACCCATACGCTCGCGGGCACAAGCGCCATGCCGATCACGGCAACCACCAACACGCGCGTCGCCACACGGCGCAGGACGGCGCTCGTGCTCCAGCGCCCGTGAATGCCAAGCGACACCGCAAAGAGCACCAACGCAAACGGGATTAAGATGCCCAAGCCAACCGACCACAAAATAGTCAGCAGATATTTCTCGAGGTAGAGCACGGCAAGCACGATGCCCAGGTTACCCGAAAGCTGCGCGAGCTGCTCGGCGACCGGCGTTCCCGTATCACCAGGCAGCGCGGTAATGCCCGCAGACAGCGCCACGCACGAGGTCGTGAGCGCCAAAACATTGCCCTTCTTTTGATCGATAACCTCGATGGTGGAGTCCCAAGTCTTGGTATCGGCGAAATGCGGACGAGCTACAAAGCCCGACAGCAGCGCCAGCAACACGAGCGCAACGATAAAGCCAATCTGCAGCTTTTTGTTTGCGCACACGACATCGGACAGGCTGGGCTGCAGCTCGGTCACCGTCGTATGCTCGGTTATCTGGACAGGACGCCCATGAGCCATCTCGTGCGCGTCTCTTTTTTGAATCAATCCGTTGTCCGGCATTTGGATACCTCCTCATTCCGGCCTGTAATGCGGTGGAAAGTATACCCACCCATCGAAAAACCGAACGGGAGGGCGTGCAGAAGCTCCATAACGATGCTAGTCGAATAGTGCCATTTCAAAACTATGCCGGTTTACTACGATAAAACCGATAGGACCGACCACATCTGCTATTAGCAGAAAATGACAAGCTTTCTACCTGCGGCTTTGATAACGCTGTTCTTTCCATAGTTGAAAGAATGCGATTCATCGTAGTAAACCGGCATAGTTTTGTAACCGACAGACCGAGTCGGCACCGCAGCAAACCTAATGACCCAGTTTCTCCCATCCTCAAAGGGTCAAATGCATGGCAGGAGTGTCCCAAACTGCCGGCAGATAAGGAACGTCCCCAAGTGCCGGGTAAACAAAAAAAGCCCTGCCGCGGATAGCGGCAGGGCTTTTGGAAGGGGACGAGGCTGTGCGAGCTCGTTAGGCGAGCTTGGCCTCGAGCTCGGCGATGCGCTTATAGGCATCGATGGTAAAGCGGGTCTGCTTCTCCAGGATCATGGTGGTCATGAGAGTATCCTGAGCGTGAGCCATGATGAAGGTCATCTCCATCTCGCCGCCGCCGGCCTCCTGCGAAAGCAGCTTGGTCTGCGTGTCGTGGGCGCCGATAAGTGCATCGCTGGCATCCTTGTGCAGCTGCTCGGCCTTCTCAAAATCACCCTCGCGAGCAGCATCGAGCGCTGCAAGCAGATCGGTCTGGGCGTCGCCCGCGTATGCGACAATCTCGAATCCAACCATCGAGATTTCTTCTTTGGTTGCCATATTGCGTTCCTTTCACATATGAACCAACGGAGAGCATCGCGTCCGGGCATACGCGCTGCGCTGTGTATGGCAGGAACAATAACATTCAAACAAAAAAGAACAGCGCAAAACGTAATTTCGAGCTATGAACGGTTGCTTTTCACCCGTGAACGGTTTTTAAACCAATCTGAACATTCTCGAACACAATTAGCGGCAACCCAAACAGGTCCGCACCCTAGCGTACATCGCGCACCGTATCGCCCTCGACGAGCACACCCGGAAACAGCATGTGCTCCACACCGGGTGCAGCGCCCTCGGCGCCGGCAATCTTGTCGACCGCCCACATGCCGACGCGCTTGTTGTCAAAGCGCACCGTGGTCAGGCGACGGTCGGGCACGATATCGCCCAGACTATCGTCAACACCCACCACACTCACGTCCTCGGGCACGCGCTTTCCGCGCGACTCGAGCCCGCGAATGCAGCCGTAGGCCATGGCATCGTTGGAGGCATAAATGGCCGTGCAGGTCGGATCGTCCGCAAGCACCTGGCCGGCGGCATATCCGCTCTGTGCCGTCCAATCCCCACGGACGAGTCGCGGCGGCTCAATACCATGCGCGCGCAATGTCTCGCGCCAGCCCTCCTCGCGACGCATGCCCGAAAGCGAGCGCTCGGGGCACGAGATAAAGTGCACGGTCTTGTGCCCCTGCTCCAGCAAGTACTCGACCACCTGGCGCGAGCAATCGAACTGGTCGTTATCGACTGTTGAACAGAGCGGGTGCTCCAGCATGGTAACGAGCACCGTCTGCATACCGGGCAGCGGCTCGAAGGTGCCAAAGTCCGCCGGCATGCGATTCATGATCACAACCATGCCATCCACCGGCAGCGCGCTCATGCGCGACGATGCGCTCTCGAGGGTATACGGATGCCCGTCTACTTTAGTGAGGGTGATGGCATAGCCATGTTTGTCGGCCGCGGCGGCAAAGCCCTCCATACGGTCGAGGTTGCCGGTGCCGGTAATGTTGAACATGGCGACGCCGACGGTCTTAAACTTGCCGCGGCGCAACGATCGACCGGCAAAATTGGGGCGATACCCCAGCTCGCGCATGGCGGCGCGCACGCGCTCCTTGGTCTCGGGGCGCACGCTGGGCGAATCGTGCACCGTACGCGAGACTGTCTGCTCCGAGACGCCCGCGAGACGCGCCACGTCCTTAACGGAAACCGATTTTTTAACAGCGGCCATAGGTCGATCTTTCTATGTCAACGATGCCATCGCGGGCATCCCAACAGACAAAATGAACGCCTACAAGTATATCCAACGCCTCCCCCACAATACGCTTACCACCCAAAACCTACCGTTCACCGACAATTCTGCTTCCCCGAGCGGCTTTTGTCGCCCAAATGTTAACGTTGCCATTGTGCAAACACAGAGCCACCGGGCGGCTCAAACGTTTACGCGCAAGGAATCGACGGTCCACAGGCACAGGGGCCGCCGGTTCGCACCTTTTTTGTGTCGCAAAATGGCAACGTCAACATTTTGGCAACCAATCGTCAAAAGCTACCATCGTTGCTAAACCACCGACTCTTAGGAGCTTTGCATGGAGCAACTCATCGCCACCATCGAAAAAGGCCAGCCCTTTTTCAACGCGATCGCCCGCAACAAGTACCTCAAGGCGATCCGCGACGGCTTTATCTCCGTCATCCCCATCATCATCTTCTCGTCCATCTTCTGCCTGGTAGCCTCGGTCCCCAACATCTGGGGTTTCTACTGGCCCGATGACATCAACAACGCCCTGTGGAAGTGCTACAACTACTCCATGGGCATCCTGGCCATCGCCTGCGCCGCCACCACGGCCAAGCACTTCGCCGACGCTCAGAACCGCGATCTGCCCAAGAACAACCAGATCAACTTCATCTCGTGCATGTGCGCGGCCATCATCGGCTTCTTGCTCCTTTCGAGCGACACCATCTCCACGGACGCCGCCAGCGGCTTCAACACCACCTACCTTGGTTCCAAGGGCCTGCTAACCGCCTTCATCGCTGCGTTTGTGACCGGCATCATCTACAAGTTCTTTATCAAGCGCAACATCACCGTCAAGATGCCCGAGCAGGTTCCGCCCAACATCTCGCAGACCTTTAAGGACATCATCCCCTTCTCCGTCTGCATCACCGTCTTTTGGATCTTTGACATCGTCTTCCGCGCTGCCTTTGGCTTCTGCTTTGCCCAGGGCGTCATCCAGGTGTTCCAGCCCCTGTTCACCGCTGCCGACGGCTACATCGGCCTCGCTGTGATCTACGGCGCCATGAGCCTCTTCTGGTTCGTCGGCGTCCACGGCCCCTCGATCGTCGAGCCCGCCATCGCCGCCGCCCTCGTTGCCAACATGACCGACAACCTGGCTGCATATCAGGCTGGCGCGCACGCCTCCGCTGTCCTGACGCAGGGCGCTCAGTACTTCGTCGTCTGCATGGGCGGCACCGGTGCCACGCTCGTCCTGGTCTTTATGTTCTGCTTCCTGGCCAAGTCCCAGGAGATGCGCGCCGTCGGTAAGGCCGCCATCGTCCCCGTGTGCTTTGCCGTCAACGAGCCGCTGCTGTTCGCCGCGCCCATCGTGCTCAACCCCGTCTTCTTTGTCCCGTTTGTCTTTGCCCCGATCGCCAACATCTGGATCCTCAAGATCTTTATCGACTTCTTGGGCATGAACGGCTTTATGTACACCCTGCCTTGGACCGTCCCCGGCCCCATCGGCACCATTATGGGCCTGGGCTTCCAGCCGCTCGCCTTTGTGATGCTCGCCATCATCCTGGTCGTCGACTTTGCCCTGTACTACCCGTTCTTCCGTGCCTATGACGCCCAGAAGTGCGCCGAGGAGGCCGAGATTTCCGAGGAGGAGCTCGCCGCCAAGAACGCCGAGAAGGCCGCTAAGCTCAACGACGCCTTCCAGGGCAAGGCCGACGCCAAGAGCGTTGCCGCCGGCGCTGCTGCCGAGGCCGTGAAGGCTGACGCCCCCGCCGCTTCCGCAGCACCCGCTGCCGAGGCTACGGCCACCAGTGACCTCAACGGCAAGCGCGTACTCGTGCTCTGTCAGGGCGGCGGCACTTCGGGCCTGCTCGCCAACGCGCTGGCCAAGGCCGCCAAGGAGCGCGGCATCGATCTTGAGACCGCCGCCGATGCCTATGGCAACCACGTCGACATGCTCCCCGACTTTGACCTGGTCGTCCTGGCCCCGCAGGCCGCCAGCTACCTAGCCGACCTGCAGAAAGACTGCGAGCGCGTGGGCAACAAGTGCGTCGCCTGCCGCGGTAAGCAGTACATCGAGCTCTCCCAGAACGGCGACAAGTCTCTCGCCTTCGTCTCCGAGCAGCTCTCCCTTTAGTCCGCTGTTCTAACGAACAGCGGCCGGCTCGACGCTGCGCGGCGCCCAGCCGGCCAGATTGCCGCTCAACTTCGGCGGCGCGACCACAAGGTCAGCGCCGCCTTGTTTCGGGGCAATCTGACACGCCTGGACGCCGCTCGCTGACTTTGACCAGCTCTGCACCGTTTCCGTTATTCAAATGATTGGATGCTTCATCATGTCCGTTAATCCTGCTAGCGTCACCAACCCGCCTGCGCAGTTTCCAGAAGACTTTGTCTTTGGCGGCGCCACTGCTGCCTACCAGGTGGAGGGCGAGACCCGCACTCACGGTAAGGGCAAGGTCGCCTGGGACGATTTTCTGGAGGCCCAGGGCCGTTTCTCCCCCGATCCCGCTTCCGACTTCTACAACCAGTACCCCGTCGATCTGGAGCTGTGCGAGGAGTTCGGCATCAACGGCATTCGCCTCTCCATTGCCTGGAGCCGCATCTTCCCCAACGGCACCGGCGAAATCAACCCCGAGGGTGTCCAGTTCTACCACGATCTCTTCGCCGAGTGCCACAAGCACCACGTTGAGCCGTTTGTCACGCTGCATCACTTCGATACGCCGCTTCCCCTCTTTGAGAAGGGCGACTTCCTCAACCGCGAGACCATCGACGCCTTTGTGGACTTTGCCACCTTCTGCTTTAAGGAGTACGCCGGCCAGGTAACCTACTGGTTCACCTTTAACGAGATCTGGGCCGACGCCTCCAACACCTACATCGAGGGCACCTTCCCCGGCGGCGTCAAAGCTCATCTGGCCGAGGCCTTCCAGTGCGAGCACAACATGATGCTCGCCCACGCCAAGGCAGTACTGGCCTTCCACAACGGCGGCTTTAAGGGCAAGATCGGCGTCATCCAGTCGTTAGAGTTTAAGTATCCGCTCAACGAGAACGACCCCGCCGACATCAAAGCCGCCAACAACGAGCACGTGCTGCAGAACCAGTTCTTGCTCGACGCCACCTTCCGCGGCGACTACGCGCCCGATACCCTCGAGTGCGCCAACCGCCTGGCTGCCGTCTCGGGCGGCACCATCGAGATCCTGGACGAGGACCTCGAGATTATGCGCGAGGCAGCGCTCTACAACGACTACCTGGGTGTCAACAACTACCAGTGCCGCTTCCTCAAGGCTTACGACGGTGAGAACGACCTGCACCACAACGGTACGGGCGAAAAGGGCACCGGCCGCTGGCGCGTCAAAGGCATTGGCGAACACGTGAACAAGCCCGGCATCCCCACCACCGACTGGGACTGGATCATCTATCCCGAGGGCCTGTTCGACCTGCTCGTCTACATTAAGCAGCGCTACCCCAACTACAAGCAGATCTTCATCACCGAAAACGGTATGGGCTACAAGGACCCCTACAAGGACGGCTTTGTGGACGACCAGCCGCGCATCGACTACATCGAGCAGCACTTGCGTTGGCTGCTCAAGGCCATGGAGGTGGGCGTCAACGTGGGCGGCTACTTCCTGTGGAGCCTGCAGGACCAGTTCTCTTGGACCAACGGCTACAACAAGCGCTATGGCTTCTTCTACGTGGACTTTGAGACCCAGAAGCGCACACCCAAGGCAAGCGCCTACTGGTATAAGCACGTGGCGCAGACCCGTCGTCTGGACTAGCGGCTTGCGACGAGCGAAATTGCCCCACTCACATAACCTGTCCCCATTTCTCAGCCGGGGGCGGCGCGTCACACGGCGCGCCGCCCCCGGCCTTTATGTTTTTTGGGCTGGTCGTCGAGGGTCGTTTGTCTCGATCTGTAACATTTAGCGGGTTATTTCTCCCCTAACTGTTACAGATTTAGATGAACGGGCAGGCCAATCCTCTCAATCTCAATCTGTAACACGTAGCCGAGTTTTTCGGTCCTACCTGTTACAGATTGAGACAATTCGACGATGCTGAGTATTTGATGCGCCGTGGTACAATTATGTCCCAACGCAAAGGAGGTACCTATGTCCACCTGTGTGCCTGTCCGAGACATGAAGGACACCGCTGCATTTACCGCGCTTGTTGAGTCTGAGCGCGACGTCACCGTAACCAAGAACGGCTACGAGGCCATGCACTGCATCAGCAGCGACCAGTATCGCCTCATGCAAGACGAAATCGCCAAAGCCAAGCTGCTGTCTCGCATGATGTTGGCAGAAGACGAGATATCGCAAGGTGACTACAGCGACTACGACTCCTTCGTGACCGCGATACGAGACAAATATGACCTATAACGTCGTAATACTCAAAAGCGCACGATACGAGTACGAGAGTATTGTCGGATACCTTGCTCAAATCCTTATGAACCCACGCGCGGCGGGCAGTTTTGTTGCTGAGTTTGAATATCAGCTTGATCTGCTTCGCGAGCAGCCGCTCCTACGACCCCTCTCCCACATACGGGAGCTGGCGGCACGCAATTATCGATCGTTTCCCGTCAACAACTACGTGTGCCTTTACAAGTTTGAGCGCGATACGATCTATATCGCCCACGTCTTTCACCAGTCACAGGACTACGCCCGCCTGATCTAGCCCGGCAGCAGCTAGCAGATGACCTGCGTGTGCTCCTCGATGGTGGCGCGGTCCTCGTCGGTAATACCCGGCTCGCACACCACGGCGTCCAAATTGTCCAGACGGCAGAAGGTATAGAAGTCGCGCTTGCCGATTTTGCTGGAGTCGGCGATCAGATAACGCGAGTCTGCCTTGCTAAAAGCGAGCTGCTGGATACGGCCCTCATCCATGTTGGACGTAGACACGTCGCCATCCAGAATGCCGTTGGCGCCGATAAACGCCGCATCGATGCCCAGCGCACGCAGGGTATCCTCGGCCGTCGGCCCCACAAAAGCGGCGGTGCGGCGGCGGTACATACCGCCCACGAGGCACAGGTCGCAGTCTTCGCGCGCCTCGAGCAGGTTAAACACCGAAAGCGAATTGGTCACGATACGCAGGCGAAACGCCGGCAGCATCGAGGCCATCTGCTCAACCGTGGTGCCCGTACCCAAAAAGATGGTCGAGCCTTCCTCGATAAGCTCCACAGCACGGCGCGCAATCTGCAGCTTTTCCTCAGCATGCTTAGTGCGCTTTTCGCTGTGCGAATACTCATGACGCAACATAGCGTGGGGACGGCCCTGTGCACTGCGGGCGCCGCCGTGCACGCGCTCGATCTCACCCAGGCTCGCAAGTTCCTCAAGATCGCGACGGATCGTCATATCCGAGACACCTAGCGCATCCGAAATCTCCTTGACCGAGACCGTGCCCTGCTCTTCGAGCAGCTGCCGAACCTTATCCTGTCGTTCTGCCTTAATCACGATGAATCCTCGCCGTTCTTTGCGCGCATATCAATCAAACAGTAACGAACAAATTGTATCAGACTCGTGCGCGTCAAAAATGAACGCCCGCACAGCTCCAATCATCACTTTTTTGAGAAAAATACCATCTGCTTTAGTGGGGTGTAGTGATAATCTTGCCTGTTCGCGCTACAGTTTGTCCGAAATACCTCGATGTTAGGAACCAAATGATCACTTCCGAGCTTTTCGGCACCGCGCCGTGCGGTACCCCCGTTCATCGTTACACCCTCAACGGGCCCGAGATCTGCGTTCGCATTATGGACTATGGCGCCACCGTGCTGGGTATCGACGTGCCCGACATTCCCGGCAACGTGCGCGATGTGGTGTTGGGTTTCGATAAGCTCGAGAATTACTTTGACAACCCCGCCTGCTTTGGCGCGACCATCGGCCCCGTGGCAAACCGCACCGCGGGCGCCACGATCACCATCGACGGCACGGACTGGCATATGCCCGCCAACGAGGGCGCCAACAACCTGCACAGCGATCTTGAGCACGGCCTGCACAAGCGCGTGTGGGACGCTGAGCTCGACGAGACTCACAACGCCGTGCGTATGACCACCTCGCTTGAGGATGGCGAACTGGGTCTTCCCGGCAACCGCACCTTTACGGCCGTGTTTACCGTTACACGCACCGGACGTTTCCGTATCGAGTATGGCTGCGAGAGCGACCGCGCCACCTACGTGTCCATGACCAACCACACGTACTTTAACCTTGCCGGTCATAACGCCGGCATGGACTGTGAGCACTTCTTTGTTGCCAACGCCGCCCACTACCTGCCCATTGATGACCAGAACATTCCCACCGGCGAGATTGCTCCGGTCGAGGGAACACCGTTTGACTTTCGCGAGCTGCGCCCCGTCGCTCCCGGCATGGAAGCCGACGACCCGCAGATTAAGCAGGCACGTGGCTACGATCACTGCCTGTGCATCGATAACTATCAGTACGGCCGTAATCTGCGCCGTGCGATGCACGTCGAGGAGATGTGGACCGGCCGCGAGCTTGACTACTACACCACCGCCCCGGGCGTGCAGCTCTATACCGGCAACTGGCTGGGTGACGAGCACGCCAAGGACGATGCTAACTATGGCTGGGGCGCCGGCTTTGCCCTCGAGGCCGAGATGTATCCCGACACGCCGCACCAGCCGCTGTTCCCGCAGGGCATTGTGGGTCCGGGTCACCCCTACAGCAATGTGATTGAGTACCACTTTATGAGGCACTAAGCCCATAACGCAACATATCGCACAGCAGCGCCCGCCGGCACCACCGCCGGCGGGCGCTTTTTCATCTTTTGGGCTCATTTTCGCTGTGACTGTATGAGTGACATATCAAAACTGTGCCCATTTACTACGTTTAGCCCGGGTTGCTCGACCATGCACCGGTTTTTGTTAAATTCGCGAGCCGTCTACCTGCGGTTTTGTTTTTCTCAAATTCGACATGCTCGGCGATAGCCGATCAAACGTAGTAAATGGACATGGTTTTTGACAGGCGGTATCGCGCGCGTCCCTCGCAAGGGCAAAATGATCCTTTTTCCTCCGCCCCCAGGAGATCACGTGAGCAGGTTCTCGATGGGATCGGGGTCGGAGCCGGGGAGATAACGGATTTCTAGCTCTATGCCGAGCTCTTGCAGCTCTTTGAAGGCGGCGGCATCTGCGTCGTCTACGGCGACTGCGGGCGTTACGGGGTGCTTGCCCTCCCCTGCCCGCATGTGACCTATGCTGATCTTGGTAATGGGCACACCGCCCTTAACCAGCGCGAGCGCATCGGCGGGTGAGGCCACCATAATCAGGATCCATTGGCGCGGCGTTGCGGTATGAATGATGTCGATGGTCCTTTGCACCGAGAAAAACCGTGTCCAAACGCCTTCTGGCGCCGCCACCCTCATGGGTGCCCATTGGCGCGAATCCGCCGCGATCTCATCGTTGACGATCAGGACGAGGTTAGAACCCACGGCTTCGTTCCACAGCCCAACGTCTTGCCCGTAAATGAAACGGTCGTCGATACGTGTGAGAATAATCTTGGGTTGAGCCATGGCTGCCCCATTCTGTTTGAGACCCGTAAGAGCGAGACATCACGTCTCCAATATTAGTGCATTTAAAGTGAGAAAAGCCGTCACAACACTTGCGCGGATTTGCGATGTCCCGTATCATAAACAGCCGTTGACGCCTCAGTTGCGTCACCACATGGCCGCCAGCGTAGCTCAGTTGGTAGAGCACCGCTCTCGTAAAGCGGGGGTCACCGGTTCGAGCCCGGTCGCTGGCTCCATTGCACAAGATAGCCGCCTACGGGCGGCTTTTTTGTTTCCAATTGATGCATTGCACCAAGGAACTGCAGCAGCTCCGACGGCAGACAGCTCCCTCCAACAACAAAAGCCCCGTCAACTGCGGTCCCCAAGTAGACCACAATCAACGGGACTCAAATATGTTCCCCAGAAGAATCACAGCGGCTTTTATACGCATGAATAAGGATTAAAGAGTACTCGGATCGATTGTCTGTGGATTAGTCAGGCCGTAGAAAGCAGTCTCATGGTCAGCGGATGTGGCTTGGTGTCCGACTTCACATTCAACCGGATTAGTTTCGTCAATCAGCTCATAACCGAGCCAGCCCTCTAACTCAGCACCAGGTTTTATTTGGCGCGATTCAGGAAGATCAAGGCCTTCCGCCAACATACCCGACTTAAGCCCCTTTCCATCTTGGAAAGCCGCTATTTCATTTCCAGAAAACAAAACAAACTGAAGATCATCCGAAACGTTTTTTGCAGTCACGTTCAAAATCAACAGTGGCTTGCCGTCACTATAACTTTCTACTCCGCGCTGCGCCCCCGTGATGGTGTACTCAATACCCGATGCCGGGATATCGCCGTCCCCGTCGCCGCCATCTTTCTCTTTTCCGGCAGCGTCTGCCCGAGCAGCAGCATAGCCTGCAGCGTAACCATCATCATAGCTCCCCTTCCCGGAGCAAGCGGTAAGGCAAGCAGAACCAGCTGCAAGCCCCAACGCCAAGAAAGCGCGCCTAGGAATTAAAGCGGTTGTGCCGAGTCCCATAAAGAGCTCCCATCAATTAGCTATTTCTCGTATCCACAGCTATTTTAATTATTCTTCAATCCATTTAGCATCAATTGTGTCTCAATAACTGCGTCGTTCAGCCTAATTTGGTCGCTCCAATGAATCCAGCTCAAACAACAAAAAGCCCCGCCAACCGCAATCCCCAAAGGAACCGCGATCAGCGGGGCTCAAGCGCGCTCCCCCAAGGGAGTCACGCCATCAGACGAACGGCTCAGCCGAGCAGTTCGCTACTCCTCCCAGTAAGCATCTGCAAGCAGCTTAAAGCAGATCTTCTTGACCGGCTGTGCACCATCGCCCGGGAACTCGAGCGTGGGCATGTGAGGCTCGCCGGCAACGAACAGTGCAAACTTGTCGTCGGCAAGATCGCCGGCGATCGAAGCGTCGGAATCGACCAGATCGTAGTCGTCCTTCTCGTCAAACTCCTGGACCAGCGTCAGGCTGCCCGTGGCAACCTTAAAGGCCTCGCGACCCTCGACGTCGATCTGCAGGTCGTGATAGCGCTGATGCGTCTCATAGTGAGCCTCGGTCTCGGGACGCGTCGTGGGGGCCATGACGTTCGCAAAGACCTTGTCGCCCAGAATCGGATGGCTGCCGACCTCGAGCTGCGCCGGGTCGTTCTCCTCGAGCCAGTCAATCAACACGTCGAGGCCCTTGAGCATTCCGCGGTACTCCTCGATATCGCCCAATGCACCGTAAATCATCTAAATCCCCTCTCGGATCGTTTCTTTGGCGGCTACTCGGCAAACGCATTGCCGACGCTGTTGCCACCCACATACGTCTCGACCAGGGTAAGGTCGGGATTGAACACGACAGCATCGGCGTCGCGCCCCGGCATAATGCTACCGCACTTGTCGTTGACATGAGATAGCAAGCAATGCCGGGGCCGACGCCCAGGCTCCTACAGCTCGGTCACGACAACGCCGTTGTAAACCTCATCCCAACGATCCATAACCAAGTGGCCGGTCATGGGATCCATGGCGTTAAGCTTGCCGCAGGTATTGGCGGTACGCAGCACCGTCTCGTCGTCTGCGCCAGCAGCGATGGCATGCGCGAAGCCAGCGATAGTGGAGTCACCTGAGCCCGTAGCGTTAACGGCAGGGATATCGGGGGTCTTGGCGCGGAACGCGCGGCCGTTATGGAAGCCCACGGAACCGGCAGCGCCCATGGACACGACGACCCAGGGGATATCGGAGAAGCGAGCGTCAGAGGCGAGCGCGGCGCGGAGCTCGTCCACATCGTCGGTGGTAAAGCTCGTGCCCAGAAGGCCGTTGATCTCGGTCAGGTTAGGCTTGACCAGCTCGGGCTTAATTTCGGACTTAAGGGCGGCCTCGAGAGAAGCACCCGAGGTATCGAGCAGCACCTTGGCGCCGGCGTTCTCGGCAATGCCCGTGATCTTGGCATAGTAGTCTGCCTCGACACCGCGAGGCAGCGAACCCGAGATGGTAACGACAGCGGCCTTGCTCGCAAGTTCGGTAAACTTGGCGGTAAAGGCATCGAGCTCCTCGGGGGCAATTGTCGGGCCGCTCTCGAGCAGCTCGGTCTGGTTGCCGGCGTGGAGAATGTTAAGGCAAATGCGAGTCTCGCCCTTGATGGGCACAAAGTCGTTGTTAATACCGTTGGCGTCCATGAGCTCAGCCATGTAGGCGCCCATATGACCACCAAGCAGGCCAGTCGCCACAACATCGTCGCCCAGCTGACCCAGGACGCGGGCCACGTTAAGGCCCTTGCCGCCGGCGGTCTTTTCGGGCGTCACGCGGTTGACGTCGTCAATAATGAGCTCATCGAGCTGATAGCGCGTATCGACAGACGGGTTCATCGTAACGGTGAGGATCATTTTTAGCTCCTTATCTCGCAGGCTCCTTGTGCCTCGCGATACGAGTCGACAAAACGGAATTACAGAATCTCAATCGCGAACGAGCGAACAACGGTCTCCTTAGGCTTGGCGACAAGGCAGCCGCGCTTGTGCTCAAGCACGTCATCCTCATCGGAACAGGTCGAAAGGCCGCCCCAAGGCTCAACTGCCACAAAATCGCCCTCGGGCTTACTCCACACGATGAGGTACGGAAAGCCCTCAAAGCTCAGGCGAACGCCCTTGTCCTCGCCCTTTTTGGAAAGCGTGACCTGGCGGCTCTCGAGCACGTCAAAGATGGTCTCCGCAAAATCGAAGAGCTCGTGCGACAGGGGCAGCGTCTTTCCCACCATGGGGTTCTTGGAGCGCTTGTCCACGTCAATCAAGCCAGTCGAAGGGACAGCGGTGCAAAGCTCTGAAGCCTCGTCTTTCTCAAAGCGCAACTCGTAGTCCGTATAGGCCTCGCCCTCATCGAGCGGGCACCTAAAGCCGGGATGCCCACCGATAAAGAACGGCATGTCCTCGGTTCCCTCGTTGGTCACCTCATAGGAGACTCGCACGGCGCTGTCCTCGAGCGTATAACGGGCGACGAGCCTAAACGGATACGGATAATCGCTCAGCAGCGCGGCGTTATCCTCCGAAGCCAGGCACATAGCCAACTCGTTCTCGCCTTGGCTCAGCAGCTTCCACTCCTGCTTGCGCGCAAAGCCGTGGCGAGCGAGCTTTACATGATGCCCGGCAAACGTCATGGCGCTGTTGTCGCGCAAGCCTCCGCAAATCGGGAAGCAAATCGGCGCCTGGCCGGACCACACGGTGGGATCACCCTGCCACAGATACTCGCGACCGTCGGCCTCAATCGAGGTAAACGAGCCGCCGGCCGTAGACACCTTAATAGAAATCGAATCGTTGGAGAGAGCGTATTCCATTGCCCATCCTTTCGAACAACTGCTTTTTGCTCGCAAGTACCCGTCTCGGCCCTGACCAAAGGACAAACCCGCACGTTCATCGATGTGTCCGGTATCCCAGCCATGCAACGGGGTACCATATAGACATTGATGCAATTACAGCTGAAAGGCGTTCTTATGCGAACCATCATCCTCTATGCCTCACGCCACCACGGCAATACGAAAAAGCTCGTGGACGCCATCGTTGAGGCGCACCCCGAAATCGATACCCTCGACGTCAAGGCGCTCGGTAAAAACGAGTACCCCGACCTGCACGAATACCATCTGATCGGCGTCGCCACGGGCATTTATTACTCCGAGATCGACAAAGATATGGCGCGCGTGCTCACTAACGTGCTGCAGCCGCAGGACAAGGTGTTTGGCCTTATGACCTACGGTGGCAAAAACAAGTGGTACGGCAAGGATATCGATGGCATCTGCCGCATGAGGCAGGCCATCTTTATGGGTGTCTACGGCTGCCCCGGCTTTGATACGTGGGGGCCGTTCAAACTCACCGGCGGTGTCCAAAAGGGACACCCGACCGCTGAGGAAATTAAGGGCGCCGTCGACTTCTTCGACAAGATCGAAGACGAGTATGGCGACATCATCGTCGAAGAGTACGCCAAGCGCGAGAAGCGTCTAGCCTACGAAAAGGAGCATCCTGCGGGAGGTCTTGTGGCCGGCGTTAAGCGCACGGCAAAGAAGATCGCTAACAAGCTGTAACTGTTAAGGTGCTTTTGAGCGTTTAACCCATACGGCGGGTCCGAGCAGATTCGGGCCCGCCGTCTTTTTCTATCGTTACTCGGTAAAGGCGTTGCCGACGCTCTGGCCGCCAACATACGTCTCGACGAGGGTGAGCTCGTGGTCGAACACGACAAAGTCGGCGTCGCGACCCGGCATGATGCTGCCGCACTTATCCTCGATGTGCGCGGAGCGTGCCGGCACCTCGGTTGCCATGCGAATGGCGATATCGGCGCTGGCGATGCCCCAGTCGACGATGTTCTTGACGCCCTGGGCAAGCGTGAGCACCGAGCCGGCAATGCTCTTGCCGTCAGCGAGCCAGCACAGGTTGTCCTTCATGATGACGTCCATGCCACCACTGGTGTAGCTGCCCTCGGGCATGCCGCCGCAGCCCAGGCAGTCGGTGATGAGCACCGTATGCTGCCAGCCCTTTGCCTGCAGCAGCGCCTTGATGGCGGCAGGGTTCACGTGCTTTCCATCACAGATGATCTCGGCGTAGGTCTCGGGCGTGGACATGGCAGCACCCACGACACCGGGCTCACGGTGATGCAGACCGCGCTGGCCGTTATAGGTATGCGTAAAGCAGCTAGCACCGGCGTTGATGGCGGCGATGCACTCATCGTAGGTGGCGTCGGAGTGACCGATGCTGGTCACCACACCCTTGGCGTTCAAAGCAGCCGCATAAGCAGGGGCACCGTCGCGCTCGGCCGCCATGGCGCTCTTAACGATGCGGCCGCCCGCAGCCTCCTGCCACTGATCGAAGACCTCCTCGGAGGGGTCGATCAGATAAGCGGGGTTCTGCGCGCCCACGTGCTTCATGGTAAAGAAGGGGCCCTCCAGGTAGATGCCCTGAATGCGAGCACCGCAGAAGTCGGGGCCGCGGCCTTCGTCAGCCTGGGCGATGGCGGCGCAGGCGTCCTTAATCTGCTCGACGCCATCGGTGAACGTCGTGGGCAGCCAGCTGGTGGTACCACGACGGGCGAGCTCGGTCGAGCTGATATCGATGCCCTCGGGATCGTTATCGGTAGTTGAGTGGTTGTAGAAGCCATGAATGTGGGTGTCGACCATACCCGGTGCGATCCACGATCCCGTGTAGTCCTTAATCTCGCAAGAGGGCTCGTCGGCCTGCCAGGCGCCAAAGACGCCATCCTCGACCATAAGATAGCCGCCCAGTTGCGGACCTGCCGGCAAGAAAAACTTGTCAGCCTTAATTGCGTACGTGCTCATATGCACTCCTTGCTTCTAAAGCAGTTGACCGTGGTGATACTTATACCCGGTTCAAGTAAAAACAAAAAGCGCCCGCCCGCCGTTATGAGCGGACGGGCGCCCTTACAGGGGGACGCGATTAAGCGGTGAAGGGGTGAATCGTCACGCCCTTAACCACGCGGTTGACCGTGCCGGTGGGGCTCGGCGTATCGGGCGTGTTGCCCACGCGCACGGAGTTGAGCAGGCTGATTGCCTGGGCAAACATCACGAACGGCAGAGCAAGGTAACCCTCGGGAAGCGCCTCGTAGCCCTTAAAGGTGAAGGACTCGCCCTCGTAGACAGTAGCGCCATCCTGCTGAACGGCAACGGTGTGCTGAGCAATATCGTCGCCACCGATCTCGTTGAGGATGTCGATGTCGTACTGACGGGTGTAGGCGTCGTTGTTGACGAACACGAAGACGAGCGTCTTATCGTCGACGAAGGACTTAGGTCCGTGACGATAGCCCATGGAGGTGTCGTAGGAAGTAGCAACCAGACCGTGAGCGAGCTCGAGGATCTTGAGCTGGCTCTCCTGGGCAAGGCCACCGAAGGAGCCAGAACCCAAGTAGGTCACGCGGTTGAAGTCGCCAGCCAGGAAATCGGCGATCTCAGGCTCACGGGAGATGACCTCCTCGCCCATCTTGGCGATGGTCTCGACCCACTCGGCCTTCTGCTCGTCAGAGGCAGTGTCGAAAATGAGGGTAGAGAGCAGGGTCATGCAGGTGTAGGAACCGGTCATGGCGAAGCCCTTGTCATTGGCGCGCGGAATGAGCAGCGTCAGCGCGTTGGGATCATCGGCAGACTCGACGGCGAGCTTGCCCTCGGGAGCGCAGGTGATGTTGAGGAACTTGACGTTGTGGACGAGCTCCTTGGCAACGGCGACGGCGGCAAGGCTCTCGGGGCTGTTGCCAGAGCGGGCAAAGGAAACCACGAGCGTGGGATCCTCGGCGCGCAGGAAGTCGCGCGGGGCGCTCACGATGTCGGTCGTGGCGATGGGCTTAAAGTCGTAGAGATCAGTGTTGCCAGCGTGACGCAGGTACGGGGCGCAGGTATCGCCAACGTAGTCGGACGTACCGGCACCGGTGAAGACAACGGACAGACGGCCCTCGCCCATAGCGCGAGCCTCGGCCAGGAAGGCCTCGATGGCCTCCTTGTTCTCGCGATAGATGTTGAGCGTATCACGCCAAAGCTCGGGCTGCTGAGCAATCTCGGCCGTGGTGATCTGGGCGCCGAGCTCGGTGAGCTCCTCGACACTCTTCTCGAACATTTCTAATACCTCTCTCTAGAAGTAATCCTCTGACGTGCAATTATACACTTCGGTTGGTTATCTGGTAGTAACCAGTTAAATGCAAAGAATCATCATATAGAAACAATGCGGACATTAGTCGCTACGCTGGTGGTAAACCTTGTATTTAAACTGATCGGCACGAGCAACCGAGAGCGTATACTCCACAACCTCGTTTGACTCGTTATACGTAGTCCTGACCAAATCGAGCACAGGCGAGCCCTCGACAATTCCCAAAAGGTGGGCATCGGTGGGACGGGCTATGCTCGCATAGAACTCCTCTTCGGCCACGCGTATCTTTTGCTGAAAGTCTTGCTCAATCACATCGTAAAGCGGCTTACGCTCCAGCAGCGGTCGCTTTAGGGACAGAAATTGACGAACCGGTAGATAGCTGCGTTCGACCATCATGGGCATGTTGTCGGCAGAACGAAGGCGCTTGAGCTTAAAAATGCGATCACCGATACGTAATCCCATATGCTCGGCCAGATTCTTATCGGCCTCCATCTCGCAAAACTCGAGAATCGTGGTCTCGGGGTCGCGACCCATCGCGCGCATCTGCTCGGTAAAGCTGTAGGACTGCATAAGATTGGTTGCCTTTGCCGAACGGTCAGTCACAAAGGTACCGCGACCGTGCTGCCGAACTACCAGTCCTAAACGCTCCAGTTCCTGCAGAGCCAGGCGTACCGTAGTGCGCGAGAGACCATAGCGCTCCGAAAGTTCGCGCTCGGAAGGAATCATGTCACCGGCGCGATATTCATGGTCAATCTTTTCGGTCAGAATATCGACCAGCTGATCGTACAGCGGTTGCTTACGCGCTCCGATCGCCATCCTATCCTCCCTTTTGTTCGAACTTGGCTAACTACTTTGGGTGTTTAGCATTATCTGTCCGCAACACCCGAATCATCATTAAAACAAAAGCCGCGCGCTCTTTCGAGCACGCGGCTTTTAACATACACATGGCTTAAGGGGTCGGGGTGTGAGCCGCGTAGGGACACACCCCTCAAGCTAGAGCCTTACCAGATGCTCGGCCAGAGACCAAGCGGGCCAGCGCCCAGGATGCCAAGGACGAAGAGCAGGAGAATGCCCTTGGTCGGGGTCCAGCTGTGCTTAGCGAACATGTAGTAAAGCAGCAGCGTAAGCATAAGCGGGACGAGCTTCGGGACGATGGTGTTGAGGGTGTCGGCAACAGAGAAGTTGACCGGATCCTCGGTAACGGTGCCGTAGGTCACGGACTCCATGCCGTTGCCCAGATCGGTGACGCCGCACTCGACAGCGTTGCCGTCGGCATCGGAAGCGGTAAGGGCGTTGCCGTCCTTATCGGTCATGGCGATGGTACCGGCCTCAGCGGTCTCGGTATCGATGCCCTCCATACCGGTGAAGTTCTTGGCCTCCTTCTCGGAGACGATCACGGTATTGGCGGAGAGACCACGGGTGGTGCCATTGGGGATCTGGAGGTTGATCTGGGTGCCACCCATGGTGACGACCAGGCAACCGACGACGAAGACGCCCATGATGGAAGCAGCACGCGTGAAGGCCTGCATGTTGGCGGTCAGAGCGTCAATAGCGCTGGTGCCAAGCTTGTAGGACCAGTTCATGAGCCAGAAGCGCAGAGCGAACTGGACGACGTTGAAGATCACCAGGAAGATGATCGGCGCAGCGGCGTTGCCGTTGATGGCCATGTTGGAGGTGATGCCGGCCGTGATAGGCACGAGCGTCAGCCAGAACAGGGCGTCACCGATACCACCGAGCGGGCCCATTGCGGCGACGCGGACGGCGCGGATCGTGGGGATGTCAACCTTGTTCTGCTCGAGCGAAAGCACGATGCCCATAACAAAGGTGACAAGGAACGGGTGGGTGTTGAAGAACTCCAGGTTGTGGCTCATGGAAGCCGCGAGGTCGTTCTTGTTGGTGTGGATCTTCTCCAGACCGGGGATGATGGAGTAGAGCCAACCAGCGGCCTGCATACGCTCGTAGTTGAACGAGGCCTGCAGGAAGCAGGAACGCCAAGCCATCTTGTTGAGGGTCTTCTGGTCGAGCTGCGGAGCAGGAGTGAGATCCTCGTAGTGCTCCGGGATCACATACTCATTAGATGCCATCTTCGAAGTCACCTCCGTCAGAAACAGCTGCACCCTTCAGCTCGGTCTGCTGCTGGAAGTCCCAGAAGGCGATGCCGAAGCCGATGAGAGCGAGGATGAGCAGAGCAGGGGTTGCCAGAGAATCGTTGGCAACAGTGATGAGCGCGAGGCCAAAGCCCATGAGGAAGAAGCCCCACATATCGCGGTTCATCATAACCTTGAGCAGGACGGCGAAACCGACGAAGCGCATCATGCCGCCTGCAGCGGAGAGACCGGTCTGCAGCCAAGTCGGGATGGCGGAAGCGATGGTCTGACCGATGGTAGCGCCAGCGATGAAGAACAGGGTGACGACGACAGCGAAGATCAGGCCGAGCAGAGCCATGGCGAAGTAGTTCAGACGCTCGATACCCTTGGTGTCAGCGTTGTGAGCCATGTTGTCCGCGGAGGACATGAGCGGCGACATAAGCGTGAAGACCAGGGTAACGCCGAGCTGACCAAGCAGAGCGAACGGAATGGCAAGGCCGACTGCCGCGTTGGGCTCGAGGCCCGTAGCGATAGCGAGAATGGCTGCCATGATGCCGCCGATGACGGCGTTAGGCGGCTGAGCGCCTCCGATCGGCATGTTGCCGATCGTCATGAGCTGATAAGTACCACCCACGAGAAGACCGGTGTTGAGGTCGCCAAGGATAAGACCGATGACGGCGCCGGTGACGATGGGCTGATAGAGAGACTCGAGGAAGTTGAACTGGTCGATTGCCGCGACGAACGTGACGATGAAGACCAGAGCGACCTGGATGATCGAGTATTCCATCTTGCTCCTCCTTTCAAAATGTATGTACGCACTTTGGATTTCACGTACAGAATGTCAGGGTTTCATTCCTGACAACGTGGATCATGAGGATTACGAGAAGAGCTTGCTCGTGTCCTCAACAGGCGTGCTCGGAACGCGCCTGATCTCCAACTCCACCCCCAATTCCTGCAGCTCTTTAAACGCAGCGACATCCTCGTCGTTAACTGCGACGGAGGTGGCGACTTGGCGCTTTCCTTCCGACATGTGCATGTTGCCGATGTTTACCTTCTTTATAGGCACACCGCCCTTGACGAGCGTAAGCACGTCTTCCGGTGTTTCGGCCACGATGAAGATCTTCTGGCGCGGGCTCGCCTTACCAATGACGTCGATGGTCTTCTGCAGGGAGAAGAAACGCGTAGCAACGCCGGTGGGAGCGGCCATCTTCATGAGGTTCTGGCGCATGGTGTTGTTCGCCACGTCGTCGTTGGCGACGAGGATGAGGTTGGAGCCCAGGGTGGAGTTCCACTGGGTGGCAACCTGACCATGAACCAGTCGGTTATCGATGCGGGTAAGAAGAATGTTGGGTTCTGCCATGTTGATCAGCTTCCTTTCGTTATTTGCTGACGACAGCTACTTGATCTCCTGAATCGCGTAACGCGAAACATCTACGACGGCACCGGATCGGACTTTGATCTGGACCTTTTCGCCTTCGATGCCTTTGACGGTTCCGTAGATACCGCCGGCGAAAAGAACCTCCTGACCCGGCTTGAGCTCGGTGTGCAGCTCCTTGAAGTACTTCTGCTTCTTCTTCATGTTGATTTGCGACCAGATGGTGTAAATCAAGCCCATGATGACAAGCAAGCCTAAAAGGGCGACCGAGGAGCTCAGGACGTTGGCTCCGAAATCGGCCATTAGATGCCGTCCTCGTCGCCGAAGATATCCTCATCCTCGGAGCCGGCAACGGATGCCACCGTCTGGGCGGTGATGCCCGTCTGGCCAACGGTCACGGCCTGCTCGCCAAGCTCAGCGAGCGTGGCATTGCCGCGGAGGAACAGAAGCTCAATAACCATGGGGAGGTTAGTGCCGGTCAGAACCTCGACGTTGTCGACATCCTGGGCGATCATCATCGACTGGTTGAACGGGGTACCGCCAAGCAGGTCGGTAAAGACGAGCACGCCATCGCACTCCTCGCGCATGGCGGTAATAGCGGCGCGGAGATCCTCACCGTAGGAAGCAGCCTGGTCGCCCTCAAAAGGAACGACGGTAAAAGCGGGCTGGTCACCAGCGACCATAGCGATAGCGCTTGCAAGGCCGGGTGCGAACTGTCCATGACCGGTAAGAATAAAGCCAACCATTCAAATTTCCCTTCCGAAGGTGTGTACGATCTAAGTCCGATGATGTTCGGAAGCCAACGGGCAATCGCCCTTAAAGCTTCTTGGAAAGCGTTCTTTGAGAACCAGTGGTCTCTCAACTGGTAGTAACCACGTGACGTGTTGTTGTCACTATATCACCACAGAAGAGGTTGCTTTCGTTGATTCATACAGTAAAACGTTTTTGCACCGTTCACGGTAAAAAATCGACCGTTTACCGCTCGTTAACACTTCTACCTGCGGTTTTGAAACCATTTCGAAATGCTTTGACAAAAGATCGGAACTCTTTTCGTGTCAATACAACGCAGGGCGGCTAAAAATAGCGTAAAGAAAAATTGCAGGTCATTGTGAAGATTTGTGAATTGGTCTTTTTGACTTAATACCAGTTAGAACCAGTTTTGAGATTATCGGTGAACGGTAGTTTTCGACCGTTCACCGGTTATTTGCAATCGTTTACGGCCGTTTTCCCGGATGAATTGAGGAACCCGATGAAGCACTTGTGCGGTTGCAGGATATTTCAATACTCGTCCATCCCCCCGCGCGCCAAACTCCCACTCCCTGAATGTGCCATAAGCTCTCGCTATTCGTCTTATAAACATTACTTACTCTAATCTGTAATTGTTTATCGTTTATCGTTAAGTATGTTATATAATTTAAGTATCATCCAAGACATTGGTTGGAGGAGCTATGATCCGCTGGAACGTATCCAAATCGAATGAAGCCATCGACCGTGAACAGGCAATAGCCAATCTGAGGAAGCTCACTCGCTACTGCAAATGGGCCACAATCTGCACCGCCGTGGCGCTCGCTCTGGGACTCCTCGCAGTCATTGCAATCTACCTTCTACTCATATTGCCTAGCCTCTCCCAAGGGTTCTGTCTCCAATCCGTAGAGCTTAATGCCGGCGAAGGACCGTCTCTCGCTCTCGTCGGCGCCAATGAACAGACCCCTCTTATGCTTGTCGCGCACGACGGTCATACTGTCATAGGGAGCGCCATGATGACATGCCTTGCGCTTGCCATTGTGCTAAGCGCATACAGGTTTTTCTCCGCCATTGAAAAGGCGGGCAGGCCCTTTGACCTCGAATGCATCCGCATACTACGTCAAGTAGGACATTTGTTCCTTATTGGCGGCGTTGCTGTGAAGCTTCTTGGTGCCATAGTCACGGGGCTGATACTCTCAGGATTTGGCGGCAACTTTACGGATGCGCTTGACGGCCAGCACCTCGACCTCTCTATGGTCTTTGCAGGCCTGATTATTAGCCTGATTGCCAGCGTCTTCCAGTACGGGTGTATCCTGCAAAAACAAGATGACGAGTTGCTCTAGGGGGAATCCATGATTATTCTGCGGCTCGACCGCATGCTTGCCGAACGCAAGATTTCATCCAAAGAGCTCGCGGAACGCGTGGGTATCTCCCAGGTCAATATGTCGCGTATCAAGACGGGCAAGGTTTCTGCCGTGCGCTTTTCAACTCTTGACGCGATATGCCGGGCACTCGACTGCCAACCGGGCGATGTTCTGGAATACATACCTGACGATGAAGCCGATAGCCTCTTTGGGCTTAAAGATGAATAGCCATAATTAAGCCGCCAATCACGCCCTCAACGCAAAAAGCCCGCCAGAACGATGCGTTCTAGCGGGCTCAATCAGATATTTCGACTTCTCGCTCGAAAGCTCGGGCAACCTTTAAGCGAACAGGCCGTAGATGCTGATGTTGGCCTTGGCGTAGAGACCGTTAGCGTACTCGGTCCACTTGGAGCTGGCGCTCGAGGCCTGCGAGGAGTACTGCTGGTAGGCGGTGTAATAGGCGGTCATGGCCTGCTTATAGGTCGCGCTATCGGCCGTAAAGGCATCGTCGGCGAACGCCTTAGCGTAGGTGCCATCGGCGTCCTTCCAGGTGCCCTTCTCGCTATCCCACTCGTCGCCGGCAAGGTTGATGATGTAGTCGGCGTAATCCTTGCTCGCGGTCTCCTCGTTGCCGTCAGAAGGCTCGGTTGGGGCGGTCGGCATGCTTGCGGAGCTATCGCCCACCTTCTTCTTGTAGAGCTTCTGCAGCGTCGCGGACTGGCGGACGATCTGCTTGGCCTGGTCCTTGGACACGCCGTACTGCGTGGCCATGGTCTTGTAGTCCGAAGTGCCGATAGAGTCCTCGGCGTACTTCTTCATCTCCTTGGAAGAGACGGTGATGCCCTCGTCCTCGGCAGCGTCGAGCAGGATCTTGTTGCGCACGTAGGACAGGATGACGTCGGCAGAAGGAGCGGTGTAGTTGCCATCGCTATCCTTGACGGTGTCGAGGCTGTACTGACTCTCGATGGCCTCGCGCGCGGTGATGTCGCTCTTCTTACCGTTGTAGCTATAGCTTGCTACGGTCGAATCGAGCTGGTCCTCGGTGAGGGTAGCCGAGCCGACACCCTTGCCGCCAAAGCCGCCATTGCCAATAAAGAAGCCGACCACCGCAGCGATCACGACTGCAACCACGAAGGCGGCGATCATCGTCTTCTTGTGCTTGGACGCATGGTCGTCTTCGTCGGAGTCGTCGTCCTCGTCCTGCTCCTCGGGCATGAGGTTCTCGTCGGCGGCGTCGGCGGCGATCTTTACCTCCAGGCGAGCGTCTTCCTCCTCGGCGGTCGTGCCAGCGGCGATATGTTCGGCAGACGTGCCGGCGACCAGGTCGATCTTCTCGTCCTCATCACCGTCGGGGCCTTCGCCGCGCTCGATGATCTGGATGCCGTCGATCTCGTCCTTCTCGTCCTTCTTTTGAATCAGACCCATATCAGTTACTCCTTGTTAGGAAACATAGTCCTCAATAGAATACGCCCGACGAGGCGCCGGGCGTATTGATTCTTAGGTTATACGCAAACACTTAAGTACTATTTAGGCGTTTGCAGCGTGCATACCTTAGGCCAGGTGCGCGATAACGGCATCGGCAAAGGCCTGCGTGCCCACAGCGCCCTCAACGGAGCCGGTCTGAGCACGACGCACGTCACCGGTAACTTGCTCGCCCTCGTCGAGCGTAGCAGAGACGGCGGCACGAATGCGATTGGCAGCGTCGTTCTCGCCAAGGTGGTCGAGCATCATCGCAGCAGAGAGGATCTCGGCCGTGGGGTTGGCGATATCCTGGCCAGCGATATCGGGCGCGGAGCCGTGCGTTGCCTCGAAGATGGCGCAATCGGCACCGATGTTGGAGCCGGGGGCCATGCCTAAGCCGCCCACCAGGCCGGCGCACAGGTCGCTCACGATGTCGCCGTACAGGTTGGGCAGCACCAGGACATCGAAGTCGTTGGGGTTCTGGACCAGGCCCATGCAGGTGGCGTCGACAATCTTGTCGTTGAACTCGATATCGGGATAGTTGGCGGCCACCTCGCGCGCAACGCGCAGGAACAGGCCGTCGGTCGCTTTCATGATGTTGGCCTTGTGCACGGCCGTCACCTTTTTGCGCCCGCAGCGGCGGGCGTACTCAAAGGCATACTCCACAATGCGACGGCTCTTGGCGATGGAGATCGGCTTGATCGAGATCGCGGAATCGGCGGCGAAGGTCTTTTGGCCCGAACGCTCGACGAGCTGCGAGAGCTCCTCGACCTCGGCTGCGCCCTCGTCGAACTCGATGCCGGCATAAAGGTCCTCGGTGTTCTCGCGCACGATGACCAGGTCGACGTCGCGGAAACGCGAGCCGTCGCCCGGCTGCGACAGACAGGGACGCACGCAGGCATACAGGTCAAAGTGCTTGCGCAGGGCCACGTTAACGCTGCGGAAGCCCGTGCCGACCGGCGTGGTGATGGGGCCCTTGATGGCAACCTTGGTCTCGGCGACCGCGTCGAGCACGTGCTGGGGCAGCGGCGTGCCAAACTCGTCCATGACGCCGGCGCCGGCCTCCTGGACGTTCCAGTTGATCTGGACGCCGGTGGCCTCGACCACGCGGCGCATTGCCTGCGTAATCTCGGGACCGATACCGTCACCGGGAATCAGGACTACATCGTGCGCCATAATCTGTTACTCCTCGTCTTCGGCGTCGTCAGATTTTTTAACGCTAGCACGCTTCTTCTTTTTGGAGAGATCCAGGCCAAAACGTTTAACAAGCATTTCGCAAATCTCGCGCGAACGGGCCTTGAGATAGCTGCCCTTGCCGTTCTCGGCGTCGAACTTAAGGCGCAGCGCAAGCTTCTCGGCAACCTCGGCGTCGATCTCGCCCTGGCAAAACTCGTACAGGCAACCGAGCATATCGCGATACTCAAGGTCGCCGTGGTAGCACTGGATGGCCTCGTCCAGGATGGGCCAAGCCTTGCGCGAACGCTCGACACTCGTGGCGCCCCACATGCACAGCAGGCGGAAGGCGGCATAGCGCAGCGTGGAGGAGATCTCGTCGAACAGCGCGGTCTCGGCACCCTCAAAGGCGTCCTCCATCTGCTCGGGGCAGGTGGTGGCGAGCGCCGCCAGGGCATCGAGCGCCTCCCAGCGGGTCTGAGCCTCGGGGCGGTCGAGTGCCTCGATCAGCACGGGCACGCAGGGCACGACACGCTGCGGATCGCGCTCGGCAAGCAGGTGCAGCACGCGGGCGGCAAACTGGCGGATGCGGCGCGTGGGGCAGCCGAGCTCCTGGACCAGACGGTCGACGGCGTTCTCGTTCTCCTCCGCCAGCTGGAGCTGTGCCAGCTCCTCGTCGGTGAGCTGTTCGTCTTTGTTTTCTGCCATAGTTACCTCTTCTTTTTATTTCTTGGCGTGCTTGCCAGCACCCTTGCTGTCATCGGTGACCGAGATGAGCTGTCGGTCGGCAGCGCCATTGCGGCGTGCGCGACGGCGGTCCTCGGCGTCGCCCGCATCGGCGGCAGCGCGATGGGCCTTGTTGACATTAAAGACCTCGTCGTGCTTGCGCCACGGGCCGACGGACTCGCCAAAGCTCATCTTAAGGCCGGCGATAAAGCCGCCGAGCCAACCGATCGGCGCAAACTGCACCAGCGGGAACAGCGAAAACACCCAGGTCAGTAGGACAACTGCCGCCGCGCCTGCAAAATTGGCGATCCAGTAGTCGCGCTTGGTGATGACGCGCTTTTCGCACGCCCACTGGCCGCACAAAAAGCCGATGTAGATCGCAAAGAGAAAGAGTACCAACGCGAGCACCACGAACGTCCAGCTCATGGGCACTACTCCCCGTGATGGTGGCCGCAGCAGCACTCGTGGCCGTCGCCATGGCCGTGGCCGCCGCAGCACTCGTGGTCCTCACCGTGATGGTGGCCGCAACCGCACTCATGGTCGTCGCCGTGCTCGCCGCAACCGCAGCCGTCCTCGTGAGCACCGTGCTCTTCGGGACGATACTGCGACCAGTCCAGACCGGCGGCGATGGCGTCGGCCTCCTCCTTGTAGAGGACCGTGATGGCCTGGGTACCCAGCTTGGCGCCACCGATGGCGTCGAGCATGTCGTAGAGCGTAAAGGCGACGTCGGCGCCGGGCAGCGCGAGCTCGCGGTCATCGGCGTAGGCGAGCGCCAAGCGCAGGTCCTTAATGAAGTGCTCGACCATAAAGCCGGGCTTGTAGTCGCCGTCGAGCGCCTTGGGAGCCAGGCTCTCCATGGCGCCGGACTTGCCGGTACCGCCCAGGATCATCTGGCGGGTCTTCTCCAGGTCAAGGCCGCTCAGCTCGGCAAATGCCATGGCGTCTGCCATGCCGACCATGCAGGCGCCCAGCGACACCTGGTTGGCGAGCTTGGCAGCCTGGCCCTTGCCGGCACCGTCGAAGCAGCAGATGTTGGCCGCAAAGGTGGCAAGGATGTCGCGGACCGGCGCGATGTCGTTCTCGGTAGCGCCCACGATAGCCGTGAGCGTACCGGCGATAGCGCCCGACTCGCCGCCGGTGACGGGGCAGTCAAACGCCATGCGACCAGAAACCTGGGCGGCCTCGGCAATGTCACGGGCGAGCTCGGGCGAGCTCGTGGTGAGGTCGATCAAAACCGCGCCCGGCTTGGTGCACGCGAGCAGGCCGTCGCCCGCCAGGTAGAGCTCCTCGACCTCGGAGGGATAGCCCACCATGGTAAAGACGACATCGGCGTTAGCCACGGCATCGGCCGGCGTATCGGCCCAGACGGCGCCGCGCTCGATGAGCGCCGCAGCCTTGGACTTGGTGCGGTTGTTGACCGTGACGGGATAGCCGGCATCCAGGATGTGGCCGGCGATGGGGGCACCCATGATTCCGGTGCCGATAAATGCGACGGAGAGCTTGTTTGCCATGAAACCTTTCCTTTTGGGTTGGGTGTTGTTACCAGGTTGAATACTCAGCGCAAGCGCTTGAGCTGCGGGGCGTCTGCGGTCGTAGCGTCTGTCTACTCACCGCGCACACGGCGCGCGATGCGGTCGGAAAGCGAGGCTTTCTCGGCGCGGTTCTTGCCCCAAAACGCAAGTGCCACCATGCCGGGGCCCACGTGCGAGCCGATGGTAGGACCGACGGAGCTGCGAATGATCGTGACGTCGGCGCAACCCTCCTCCTTGCGGATGGCGGCTTCGAGCCAGTCGCCGTCCTTTTCGGCGTCGGCCGTCATAATGGCGATGGGCATGGTGCGATCGGGCACATAGTTCTCGCGGAACGACTTGAGAATGGACTTGAGCGCCTTCTTGCGACCGCGATTGACGCCGATCAGCGACAGCGAGCCGGCCAGGTCGTAGGACAGCTCGGGTTTGACGTCGAGCTTTGCCGTGAGCTGTGCCGCCGCGGGCGGAATGCGGCCGCCGGCAGCCAGCGCGTCAAAGCTCTCGAGCGTAAAGTAGCCGTGCACGTAGGTCTTGGCCTCGTTTGCCCAGTCGACCAGCTGCTTGGCGGTGAGTCCCGCCGAGCGTTGGCGGACGGCCTCGAGCGCCAAGAGCTCGCCGGTCGCACAGGGCAGAGCGTTGTCGACCACGTACAGCTCAAAATCGGGATACTCGGCGCGCACGGCGTCCGCCGCCTGGCACGCGGAGTTGTAGCTCGACGACAGCGCCGAGGTAAAGCACAGGTAGACCGTGGGCGTGCCCTCTTTGGCGCACTCGGTAAAGAACTCGATATAGCGACCGAGCGACACAGCCGAGGTGGACACGCGGGCACCGGCGCGCATGCGGTCGTAGAACTCCTTAGGGCTCATGCTCGACCAGATATCGTCCGTGCGCTCCTCGCCATCGATGATAAAGGGAAAGCCCAAGATATCGACATCGAGGTTCGCGGCGACCTCGGGGCTAAAGTCGCAGCAGGTATCGACGACGATGCGGCAGCGGTCAGAATGGCCGGTGGATGCAGCCTTGTCCATCAAAGCGACTCCTTACGTAAAAAAGGCGACCATCCGCATGGGATGGCCGCCAGCCGTTAACTCATGCAAGTTAACGTATTTTACTCGTCAAGTGTTTCGATACGGGGCTTGATGATGCCATATCCACCATTCTTACGGTGATACACCACATTGATGAGGCCAGTCGTCGCGTTCTCGAACACGTAGAAGTCGTGACCGAGCAGATCGGTCTGCACCAGCGCCTGCTCCTCAGTCATCGGGGTGACATCGATGACCTTCTCGCGGACGAGCAGGTCGTCCTCCTCCTCGGGCAGCAGCAGGTCGGCCAGATCCTCGACGCGCTCGACCGGTGCGACATCCGCGGCGCTGGCACCGCCCTGGCGGTTGTCCACGACCTTGGTCTTGAACTTGCGCAGCTGGCGGGTGACCTTATCGGCGGAGAGGTCGATGGCGGCATACATATCTGCGCCGTGCTCGGCAACGCGAATCACAGAGCCGCGGGCACGAACCGTAACCTCGACGATTGCCGGGTTGGGGTTCGAGGGGTTCTTCTCATAGCGAAGTACAACGTCGACCGTCATGGGCTCGATATCGAAAACCTTGAGCGCCTCGCCGATCTTCTCATCCACATGCGCACGCAGAGCATCGGTTACCGTCGTCTTGCGTCCAGAAACCTTGATATCCATACGTGGCTCCAATCTGCCTCGGGGACTTACTGTACTGGCTATGTACCCATTGCCGTGCATTTAATCACGCGGATTCCTAAAGACCCGAATAACGATTGCTTGATACCGCATACCGAAGTCTCGCACTTTTCTGTGGCAAAGTGCGCTATAGGAGGGCGACGGCGACTTTGGTTTTGCACCTAAAAATGTCTTTGACCTGCTGGTTTTATGAAAACGAAAAAGCCGGGCTCCCCTGTTGGGAAAGCCCGGCAATGCGTGTTGAAACCGTGAAGAGGCGTCTCTCCTAGCGCATGGGTGACGCCACCCCTAGCAATAACTAGCTATTGAGCTTGTTAATGTCGTCGTCGGTGATAGCGCCCTCCTGGCTGGACGGTTTGCTCTCGGAGGACAAGTCATCGCTGCTGGAATCATCACTGCTGGAATCGGAGGATTCATCGCCGGAGGACATGGCCTCACTAGACTCAGAGTCGCCCGACTGCACGTTGGCGCCCGAAACCGTCTTAGTGGTGAGGTCGTAGGGCATTGTGCCATACCAGACAGAGTGGACCGCCTCGAGCGTGCCATCGGCCGTAATACCGTCGAGGGCATTGCTCACGGCACGGCACAGCTCCTCGTTGGCGGCAAGGCCCGCAACGCCGAGTGTCGAGGGCGTCTCGAGAGCGCCAACGTAGGAAATCTGGCTCATCAGACGTGCAAGATAACCGCCGGCAGTGGAATCGCAGATCACATAGTCAACCTCGCCGGACTCGAGCGCTTCAAAGCACTCATTAATGTTGGAGAAGGTCTTTTGGTTGGCCGTGACGCTCTGCTTGGCGAGTGCCTCCTGCGATGCCGAGGAAGCCTGAACGCCCAGGTTGGCGGTGTTAAGCGTTTCGGTAGTGACGTTCAACGACTTGCCGTCGCTGGTCTTTCCGAACACGGCGGCAGCATCATAGAGGCAGGTACCAAGCGTGCTGACGTCGCCATTCGTGGAATTGATGTCGCCAATGAAGATGTCGGCCTTTTTATCGCCAAGCGCGGAATCGGCCGAGGACGCATCGACAAAAGCGACCTTGAGGCCCATGCGGCTTGCAAGAGCGCGAGCGGCGTCAACTGCGTAGCCCGTGAGGTTGCCATCGGCACCCTGCATGGCCTGCGGGGCATCGGAAGTGTCGAGGGCGACCGTAAGGGTACCGGGAGTGACCAGGGCATCGTCCGAGACCGTAGGGGTGACGGTCTCGCGCTCGATCTGGTCGATCGTAGGCGTCGTGAACGTGGACAGCGGGTTGAATGCGCATCCGCTCAGACCCAATACGGCGATGACCGCCGCGGTCCCAGCGCCCAACCGAGCCGCGTGCATCAAGCTGCCCCTCACCATGTCCACTACCCTGCCTTCTGTGTCGTATACAATCCGTGCATTGCGCGGAATATCGGGTTGTTCCTACCAGCTGACCTGGTATTTGACCCCACACTTGCGCACCGGGGTGTTTGCTCGGGAGGCCGTAGCCACCTTCACGACTGGCCCGCTCGCCCGCGAGGCGGTATTGCCCCAAAGAAAGTAGAACGGACGGTGCGGCTTACATCTAGGACGCGCCATGATCGCGCCGCGCGCACGCGGTCGCTTACGTGGATCCCTTTGACCGCGTCTGTCTTGGACTAGGGTGGGCATTTCACCCATCCGCAACCACAGCCTGGCAGGAACGTAGCGCATTATAGCTAAGTTCAAGCTAAAGTTTAAGGTTAGGGACGTTATTCGCATCGCGAGTACAGATTTCGCAGGTCGGAACGGGCCGCACGCACTCTGATTGAGCCCGTCGCTCCCCCATGGAGAGCCCCAACACACCCGTCTGGGGGCGCCGTGGCCAAAAAATAGCAAATATGAGTACTGTCACCAATTTAGTAACAGACAATTTTGGCCTCTCGGACAGATTTTGCGCTCAGTGTCGCCAATCTGATGCTTATTTATTCTACATATGTTTATTATCTTCTTAATTTATGCCGCCTCCGAGTCCTAAATTCCTTGATTTTGCTGTTACTGATTTAGTGACAGTACTCATATTTGCCATATTTTGGCCAGGACATATGATTACCCCCCCCCCCCCAATTTCGACGTGAATTAGACCGGCTTAAGCCCAAAACACGCCCGCAGCGTGTTCAGCAACGCCTCTTGCTTCTTCCTGCGGGCATCGACACGATTCCGATGCCGCTTTCGCATGCGCTGGTGGATGCGCCATGCGAGGGCTTCCATCGCCTCCATGTCGCAGAGCATCTCGTTGTTGACTGTCGCGACCTCGATTCCCATGGCAATAAAGCCTGTATTGCGCTTTTCGTCGTGGATACGCCCGCCCCGGGAGGAATGGCCCAGCTCGCCGTTGTATTCCAGGTCAAACCGGGCTGCTTCTTGATACGCATCACAAACTGCATGGGGCATCCCCGAGATTGCCTGCGCGCGGTCATCGAACTCGATCTTGTAGTCAGTCTTAAAGGGACCGCAGGCAAACCCGCCATAGGAAAACGGAAGCGAAAACAGGGCGAGCATGATGCACTCCATGGGTGAGCGCAGGTTTTCCGAAAGATAGGGACACAGACGCTGCAGTTGTTTGGCCGTGTTCCCCTTGCATACCGCGAGATAATCTGCCAGACGATCGGGCATCAGCACCGGCTCAACTTCAAAGTAGCCCACGTCTGCCGGTTGGTCCTTGTCCTTTGCAAGTTTATTCGTAACAGGCGAGGTATAGGGAGGCAGAAACTTTCCGCGATCGCTCAGGGAAATCTTAGAGCACAGCTCCTGGGCCAGGGCAAATGCCTGGATACAGCCGACCTCGCGGGCGATGGCAACACAAAGGGCCTCGGGAGATAGGCTGTATACCCCCGGTTCCACCTCTAGAATCGAGCCGGCAGGCAACCCGGAACACACGGACCAGCCCACGCCAGACATGCGGCGGCGCTGCGCCGCAGATCCCACCAGCAAGCACAGATCTTCTTGCACCTCGCCGCTTTTGGCTCCGATTCGCACCAGGTCGGGCAGATAGATGTCCTCGGCCGAAGGCGACGACATGTGCAGCACGCGGTGCTCTTCCTCGGGCTCAAGATCCTTCCAGCCAATAAAGCCCATTTGTCGGCGCTCGGCTCGCATCATGCGTAGCGCCGAGGCGCCTGTTAGAATCACGGAAGCCTTGAGTTGCTCTTGCGTCGGAGCCTTTGCTCCGTTGACAAAACGCGCCATGCCAAATCACCCCTACCAGACACGCGCGATCGCAAGGCCGTCGACGGCTGCAGCGCCGGCGCGCTTGAGCTCGGCAGAGGCGGCCGCCATGGTTGCACCCGTGGTTATAACGTCGTCGATAAGCAGCAGGCGTTTGCCCCGCACGTCCTCGACCGCTTCGTACATGCCCCGCGCATGCTCGCGGCGCTCGTCGCGACCGAGCTGGCGCTGATCACCATGACCGTATTTAACGAGGGCATCGAGCAGCGGCAACCCCGACAGCTCGCAAAACGGACGGGCGATGGCCTCCATGTGATCAAAACCGCGCCGCCGAAACGCTGCCGCCGTCGCAGGCACAAACACCACCGCATCCGCATCGGGCAGCACGTCTCCGTAGCGATCAGGCGCTACGACCTGGGCATGCAGGGCGGCGTCATAGAGCAGCTCCGCCAGATACGAAGCCAGGCGTCGCTCGCCCGCGTCCTTGTACGCCTTAATGATGCGCGGCAGCGGATGCGCGTAGACGGCGCACGCCAAGCAGCGATCGAGCGCCTCGGCCATCGCCGAGGACTCCCCCTCGACCGAGCACTCGGTGCACAGCAGGTCCCCATACGGAGCACCGCACCGAGTGCAGCTATGGCACGGGTCGATGAGCGCGAGCGAGGCCAGACAATCCTGGCAAATAAGCGCACCGGAGCGCTCGCAGCCGGCACAGCGCGTGGGTGACAACGCCTCGAGCGCTTCGTGTGCCGCCCGCTCGGCAAACGGTCGCAATTTGTCCGCAAACGGCAGGTCGGCACCGTCTTGTAAGCGGTTCAAAACATCCAAATGGTTCTTCATGACACAACCCTCCCTACGCACTGGGCGCGGGGAGGGCTGCCGATTCATGCATATGCTACCCCGGAGTACTCCGGACAAGGCAAACAAAACCGCGTGCGGGCGCTACTCGCCGGCAGGCGGCTGCGGTGCCGACGAAGACTGGGCCGAACCCTCGCCACCATCATGGCGCGGCTTACGGGAACGACGACGGCGACGGCGCTTTTGGCCCTGGTCGGCCGAGCCCTCGCCGCCACGGTCCTCACGCGAATCGCGCTCGTCACGAGCGGCGCCGCGCGAAGCCTTGGCAGCAGCTCCCCCGCCGTCTCCAGGACGACGGCGCGTGACCTTGACCTCGCCATCCGAAACCTGATCGGCCACGGAGGGCACCGAGGGCTTCTGCTGCGCACCCGACGAGTGGCGACGGCGCGGACGCGGGGTGCGCTCATCCTCGCCATGCGACTTGCCGCCCTTATCGGCAGGCGCATCTGAACCCGAGGCGCCCTTGGGAGCGACGCCGGCCTCGCGAGCGGCTGCGGCACGGAAGGCGTCCTCGCGCTCCTCGCTCGACAGATGACGGCGACGACGGCGCGTGGGATTCATGCCACCACCGCGGTTTTGCTGCTGGGGCTGCTGAGCCTCGCGCTCGCGAGCACCGTTCTTGCCGGCGGCTGCGGCCTCGCCGGCATCGGCAGAGCCCGCACGCTTGCGGCGGCGACGGCCGCCGGCGGCCTCCTCGACCTCGGGCGTCTCGGACTTGCCACGGCCCTTACCGCGACCGCGGCTCTCGCCCTGGCCCTGACCGGCACGGGCATCGGAATCAGCATCGCGGCGACGGCGCTTGGGCATCGATATACCCGCCAGGCGATCAGCGTTCGACAGGCCATCGCCCACGTCGACGCCGTTCTCGCGGTCGAGCTCCATGAGCGCCAGGCGCATCTCGGGCGACTCGATGCGCTCGAGCACGTCGCGCGTCACGCAGTCGGGACGGCAGTTGCAACCCTGCTCGGCTGCCTTCTTTTTGCAGCCCTCCGAGCAAGTCATATCGGCCAGGTTGACCTTAAAGACCTTGCCGTTCTCCAGGCGCAGCACCAGCTGCTCGCGCGGCGTGTCATATTCTTGGATACGCGCCTTGCCAAGCGGCGTATCGATAAGCGTCTTCTTTTTGGGCGCGCGGCTCTTAAAGTCCTTATACGCCTCGAACTCGTAGCGCAGGCAGCACATCAGGCGGCCGCATACACCGCTGATCTTGGACGAGTTAAGCGGTAGATCCTGCTCTTTTGCCATGCGAATCGAGACGGGCTCAAACTGTCCGCCAAAGCGCGTGCAGCAGAGTTCCTGTCCACATTGGGCATAGCCGCCCACCAGGCGAGTCTCGTCGCGCACGCCAATCTGACGCATATCGACGCGAATGTGCAGCGTCGAGGAAAGGTCCTTGACGAGCTGACGAAAATCGACGCGCTCCTCGGCCGCAAAGTAGAACACGGCCTTCTCGCCGCCAAACAGGTACTCGACGCCGACCGGCTTCATCTCGAGGTCGAGCTCCTTGACCAGGCGACGGAAATCGACCATGGCCTCGTCGCCTTGGATGGCCAGATCATCGGCAAGCTGCAGGTCGATGTCGCTCGCCACGCGCAGCACGGGCTTGAGCGGCTGGCCGATCTCGTCCTGCGGCACCTCGAAGGGGTCCGCCGTGACCAGGCCGATCTCGGTTCCGCGCTCGGTGGAGCAGATAGCATAATCGGCCTCGAGGATATCCAGATCCTGCGGGTCGAACCACAGGTCGCGCGAGGCGTAAGTAAACTTAACGGGTACGACTAACGGCATTTCAGTGCCTTCCTGATATCGAACAGCATGACCTCGATGGCCAGCTGGGGAGTAACGTTTCTGGCGATGTTGCGCTCGGCGGTTGCGACCGCTTCGAGCGCCTGGGTGGCACCCGCAACATTGGTCGCGGCGGCAAGCCGACCGATCGTGTCGCGCACATCCTCGTTCACGACGTCGGCCGCCTCATCCTGAAGCGTCAGCAGCACGTCGCGCATGAGCGTCCGCGCGCTCGCCAGCGCTTCCATGATACCCGAACGCTCGCGCGCGTTGAGTTCGCGCTTGTTGCGGTCCTCAAGCTGCTTCAATGCTCCACGCGACAGGTAGTCGGCATTTTGCTCGAGCACCTTTTCCTGCGTGGACTTGACCTCGGCCAACGGCGCCTTGACGGCGACGATGAGCGACTTGGCGCGACTGAGCACATCGGCCTCGTCGGCGGCGATGAGCGAGTCGATGGCACGGACCATCTGACGGCGGGCGTCCTGGCGCTCGGCACTCTTAAGGAACTCGATGCCGCGCGTGGGACTCCCCGCCACGGCGACCGCCATGCGACAACGTGTGAGATCCTGACCCGTCGCGCGGCTCACAGCCTGCGCGGCCACGGCGGGCGACACCAGCCGAAACGGCACACACTGGCAGCGGCTCACGATGGTGGGCAGCATCACGTCTGCCGAGGTGCCCAGCAGGATGAACATGACGCCCTCGGGCGGCTCCTCGAGCGTTTTGAGCAATGCGTTGGCGGTGTTGGCGCGCAGCTGCTCGGCACGGTCAATGATGTAGACCTTGGCCTTGGCGCGGATGGGCGCCAGGGGCACGTCGTCGAGCAGCTCGCGGGTCTGCGCGATGAGATAGCCCGTAGCGCTTTCGGGGGTGTAATAGTGCACGTCGGGGTGCGTATGGCGCGCGACGCGCACGCAGCTGTCGCACGATCCGCAGCCGTCTTGCTCGCACAGGAATGCCTGGGCAAGCGCCCATGCGGCATCGAGCTTGCCGGCGCCGGGAGCGCCCAAAAACAGGTAGGCGTGCGATGCGCGGCCGCTGGCGACGGCGTTGGTCAAAAAGTCGCGCACGCGCTCTTGGGTGTCGAGCTTGGCCAGCAGGCTTGCCTGAGCGGGGGCCATGTTACTCGGCCTCCTTGGCAAGCGCGGCGGCGACAGCATCCTGGGGGATATCGAGACCGTACGCGCGAACCTGCTCGACCGTCTTCTCGAAAACTTCCTCGACGGTCGTAGTGGCGTCGATGAGCTTTACGCGGTTTGGCTCCTCGGCAGCAATGGCGCAAAACCCCTTGTAGACACGCTCCTGGAATGCCATGCCCTTAGCCTCCATGCGATCTGCCGCGCCACGGGCGGCCATACGCAGCGCCGCCTGCTCGGGCGTGATGTGGTAGACGAGCGTGAGCGCCGGGTGCGTTCCCGCGACGGCCAGATTGTTGGCATCGCGCACCATCTGGCGATCGAGACCGTCGGCAAACGCCTGGTAGCAGGTCGTGGAATCGTAGAAGCGATCGCACAGGACCACCTTGCCGGCCGCGAGGGCGGGCGCTATGACCTCGTGCACCAACTGGGCACGAGCGGCCTCATACAGCAGCAGCTCGCAGGTGTCGCCCATCGCCGTATTGGCGGGGTCGAGCAGCAGGGCGCGAATCTTTTCGCTGATGGCGGTGCCGCCCGGCTCGCGCAGGCTCACAACCTGGTAGCCGGCAAGGTCGAGCGCGCGGGCAAGCAGACGCGCCTGCGTGGACTTGCCGGCACCGTCGACGCCCTCGAGCGTGATAAAGCTATGTTGAGCAGGCTCAAAAGCCATGGGCGCAGCCCCTTCCTACAAGGCGCGTAAATGCAGATATATCAACCAAGTCATGATACCCCAGTGCTCGGCACGTCCCAAATCCCACCTAGTCATTGGGGACGTTCTTGAATGACCAGTCGTTTAAGAACGTCCCCAATGACTAAAGGCGCCTTTCCAAAGTTGCGGTGAAATAGGGACTGATTGAAGCTCTGAGACCTCCAAACAGTCCCTATTTCACCGCAACGTATGATGGGGAATTTTGGATGCTGGGTATAATCGTCGTATTGCATTGAAATGTGGCGAAAGGAGTGGCAATGTCTCGGTATTGTGCCTCGTGCGGCAAGCTTCTTGCAGATGATGCCAAGTTCTGCACCTCGTGCGGTGCACCCGTTGAGCAAACAGCCGCGAGCGATAGCCAGCCCGCTTTTGAGCAGACCGGCTCCCTTGATACGCCGCAAGCCAAGGCGGACGACCCCCTCGCCTATAGCCCCGACCCCGCCGCAAGGACCGAGGCCGTCGAGACCACGCAGCGCATACCCGTCGCGAGCGGCTCGCCCCAACAGCAGCCGGCTCCCGCATGCGCGCCCGCTTCGCCACAGACCCCCGCTCCCAAAAAGAGCGGCACCGGGCCGCTTATCGCCGTTATCGTTGTGCTGGTGGCGATCATCATCGCCCTGGTCATCTTCTTTGCAATCAGACCGTTCGACAACGCCGCCACGCAGACGACTGCCGAGGTAGCCAAGCTGCACCATGACGTCGACGACGATGACCTAAAGCCTCTCGGCGATCCCAACAGCCTGTACGACGATGATGACGATGACGAGGATGGCGGCGAAGCAACGCTCTCCGAGCAGAACCTCTACCGTCGCTTGAGCGAATACTACGACCTGCTCGAAGATCTCGACAGCCAGGTCCGTGGCTGCGCGCAGAACTTCAACGGCAACTATCTGGAAGAGGATCGAACCACCCGTCAAAATCTCGCCGACGTCGCCGAGCGCACGGAGGACACCATCGAGCAGTATTACGACATCGTCGAGGACCTGGACGTCCCGACGAGCTCCAAGAACTACAGCTCCTGGAAGGACATCATCGCCCTGTACGACGACCTGGATCACCGCATTGACGCAATCTGTGATGCCTGGGAGATCAGCCTGAAATACGCCAAGCCTGCGGACCACAAGAATGAGATCGTGGCGCCGCTGGCACGCGACAACGTGGCGGGCACCAACGACAATAAGTACCGCCTGGACTTTGAAGACCGCTACCCCGGCGCCGCGCCCGTCGAGGTGAAGTAGCGCTTTGTCGTTCCCGAGCCGGCAGTTAGGAACGTTCCTAAACTGCCGGCAGAAAAGGAACGTCCCTAACTGCCGGATAAAAAACGAGCGAGGATCACGGGACCCTCGCTCGTTTTTGTTTTGGGCAATGTTTCGGCTGCGCCGCTACTTGTCGGCGGCCTTCTTAGCGGTCGTCTTTTTCGCGGCAGCCTTCTTGGCGGTCGACTTCTTAGCGGTCGAAGTCTTCTTTGCCGCCGTGGTCTTCTTCGCCGCGCTCGCCTTGGTCGTGGTCTTGCGCCCACGGGCGGGCTTCTTCTCCTTGGTCGGGCAGTCCATGTTGACGCAGATACGCCACGGACCGCGTGCCGTGTTGACCACCACGATGGGAGCGCCACACTCGGGGCAGGTCTCGCCCGTCGCCTCGAGCTTGCCACGTGCCGGCAGCGGATAGCTCACGCCGCAGTCATCGTAGTTGGTGCAGCGGATAAAGCGCTTGCCGCTCTTCTCGCTCTTGTGCGCGATCAGGTCGCCATGGCGTCCGGCCTCGGCGCACACCTTGCACTCGCCCACTTTAAGGTCGGGCTCGTAGTTGGTGGGGCACGTCGGGTTCACGCAGATCTCGAAAGCCTTCTGGCGGAACGGCTGACACTTAATGCGCGGCGCACCGCACTCGGGGCACACGGCGGCCTCGCCCTCGAGCGGGCTTACCTTGACGCCACTCGGCACCGGATAGGTCACGTCGCAGTCGGGCCATCCCATGCAGCCGATAAAGCTGCCGCGAGTCTTGGCGCTCGTCTTCATAACCAAATCCTTGCCGCACTTGGGGCAGGCGCCCACGCGCGCATCGGCCGTAACGGCGTCGCTGATGGCGTCGCCCAGCTCCTGCGTATGTTTGAGTAGCTCGTCGAGCACGCCGGCCAGCAGCGCGCGCGAGTGCGTCACGACATGCTCTTCGGTGTCCTCGCCGCGCTCCACGCGGGTCATGTCGCCGTCGAGCTCGCTGGTCATGTCGGGGCTCGTGATGCGCGGAGCGAACTGCGACAGCGCGTCGATGATGGCGATGCCCAGTTGGCTCGGCTCCACGGGATCATTTTTGAGGTAGCGCACGGCGTACAGGCGCTCGATGATGCTCGCGCGCGTAGACTTGGTGCCCAGGCCGCGCTTTTCCATCTCCTGCACGAGCTTGCCCTGGCTGTAGCGCGCGGGCGGCTCGGTCTGCTTGGCCTCGAGCTTGATGTCGAACACGTCGACCGTGTCACCCTGCTCCAGCGGCGGCATCTGCTCGTCACGCTTAAGGCCGTACGGATAGGCCTCGCGGAAACCCGGCGTCACCAGTACGTCGCCCGAGACCACGAACGGCTCGCCGTTGACGTCGAGCTCGAGCTTGGTGTTCTCGATGGTCGCGGGACCCATAAGCGTTGCCAGGAAGCGGCGGGCAATGAGGTCGTAGAGTTTGCGCTGGCCGCCGTCGAGCGTGGACGGGTCGCCTTCGCCCGTAGGATAGATCGGCGGGTGGTCGGTGGTCTCGACCTTGCCGCGCGTGGGCTTCATGGGACCGGCGAGCACCTTTTTGCACACAGGCGCCAGCGCCGGGTTGATCTTTGCCAGGTCGCTCACCACGGCACCCAAATCGAGCGTCGCGGGGTACACGGTGTTGTCGACACGCGGGTAGCTGATGAGGCCCGCCATGTAGAGGGACTCGGCGATGCGCATGGTGCGCGCGGGCGAGATGCCCTCAGCCGCAGCGGCAGCCTGTAGCGAGGTCGTAGCGAACGGCGTGGGCGGCTGCTGCTTGCGCGAGCGCTTGGTTACCGCGGCGACGGTCGCCGTCTTGGCGCCGTCGACGTGACCATACGCCGTCTCGGCAGCATCCTTGTCGGTAAAGCGCGCTGTCTTGTGCGCGATCTTAAAGCGATCGTCCTCGGCAGCGCCCTGCGCGGCACCCATGCCGCGAATCTGCCAATAGTCCTCGGGCACAAACGCCATGCGCTCGCGCTCGCGCTCGACCACCAGGGCAAGCGTCGGTGTCTGCACGCGGCCAGCGGAGCGTACGTTGCCAAAGCCGCCGAACTTGGCGAGCGTCAGATAGCGCGTGAGCACCGCACCCCAGATAAGGTCGATGTGCTGGCGGCTCTCGCCAGCGTCGGCCAGGTTCTGGTCGAGCGTGACGAGATTATCGAAGGCGTGCGTGATCTCGGCCTTGGTAAACGAAGAGTACTGGGCGCGGGCGACCGGCAAGTCGGGCGCAACCTCGCGCACCTTGTTGAGGGCGTCCGAACCAATCAGCTCGCCCTCGCGATCGAAGTCCGTGGCGATGATGACACTGTCGGACTTCTTAGCCAGGTTCTTGAGCGAGCGAATGAGTTCCTTCTCGGCCGGTAGTTTAATGACGGGCGCCCAGGTGAGGTAGGGCAGACTCTCGAGCTTCCAGCCCTTAATGGAGATACCGTCGGCAAGGAACGGCTTGCGCTTGGTGTCGTATGGCGGACGGGCCAGGCCGTCGGGCATGTCGGCCGGCAGCATCTCGCCGTCCTCGGTCACCGAATACCAACCCAGCTTTTTATCGAACAGCACGCTGTCGCAAAAATCGGGCGCCAGGATGTGACCGGCAAGGCCGATGGTCACGCACTCCTCGCCCTTCCACTCAAAACGGTAGATGGCGGTGTTGTACACCTTGTCCTTTTTGGGTTTGCCTGTGGACAGACGCTCGGCGATCTGACGCGCGGCGTCGTTTTTCTCGGCGATGATGAGCTTCAAAAGAGGCTCCTATCTCGTGTCTCTGCGGCTACGCCCACCTGTATGGCGGCCGATTTACGCCCTTGCTTGCTCAATCTGCCCGATGAGCCAATCGCACCAGGCATCCATGCCCTCGCCCTTGCGCGCGCTCACGGCAAACCGCGGCGCCTGCGGATTGAGGTCATCGAGTGTCTTAGTATACCTATCCATGTCAAAATCGAAAGCCGGGGCCACGTCGACCTTGTTGAGCAACTGTGCTCCGGAGTGCTGGAAGATACCCGGGTACTTAACGGGCTTGTCGTCACCCTCGGGCACCGAGAGGATCATGATGGACAGGTTCTCGCCCAGGTCAAAGTCGACCGGGCACACCAGGTTACCCACGTTTTCGATAAAGATGACGTCGATGTTTTCCAGACCGACGGCCTGATCGAACGCGTCGACAGCCTCCATGATCATGTTGCCCTCGAGATGGCACAGGCCACCCGTGTTGATCTGGATGGCGGGCATGCCGGCTTCCTTCATGGTGATAGCGTCGACATCCGAGGCGATATCGCCCTCGATAACGGCGCAGCGCAAGCCTGCCTTATCTCGCAGACGCTCGTTGGTGCCCAGGATCGTGGTGGTCTTGCCCGAGCCGGGGCTCGACAGCACGTTAATTACGTAGGTGTTCGTCTGTTCAAAACGCTTGCGCAGCTGATCTGCCAGGCGCTCGTTGCGCGACAGAATCGGCGACGCGATATCAATCGTTTTCTCGGCCATACTCAGCACTCCTTACTTCTGCCCCTTTATACCCCGTCCCCAGATGGCTGATGGGCTAATCGTCGGGGGTTTCGATTTCGATACTTGCAATGTCGAGCTCGCGGCCGTGCAGTAGGCGCACATTGGCGCCGCCGCACCGGGGGCAGCGGCAGTGGAAGCGATCATGATCGAAAACCTCACCGCAGTCCAGACACTCACTTTGCGGATGGACCTCCTCTACCGCAAGCTCGCAACCTTGCGTGAGCGGGTCCTCGTCACGAAACGTCTCCCACGCAAAGTCAAGCGCCTCGCGCACGACCTCGGTCATATCCCCGATACGCAGCGTTACCAAAACGGCGCGCGAGGCCCCCGCCCCACGCGCCGCGCGAATCACTGTATCGAGTATGCCGTTGACAATGCCAACCTCGTGCATACCGATTTACTCCTCATTGTCCTCGTCGTCATCGCTAAAAAAGCCAACGCGACTCGTCGTGAGGGCCTTTTTGCCGCCGCGAGCCACCACGACGATGCGTGTGACTGCGAGCGAGATCTCGTAGAGGGAAAGCATTGCCGCATACATGAGCATCAGCGTGACCGGCGAGGCATCCGGAGTAATGGACGCCGCGACCACAAGCATGCCGACATAGATGTAGCGCCAGGCGGCACGGAATTTGGCATAGGGAACAATCTGGAACACAGCAAGGTAGAACACCGCGATCGGCAGCTCAAAAGAAATGCCAAAGCCAATCATAAGAAGAATCTCGATATTGATGTAGTCCTCGAGATCAGGCAGTGCCGTGGCAATACCGGAGGTCTCGCCAATGAGCCACTCAAAGCCGGCGGGGATAATGATGAGATAGCAGAAAATGGCGCCGATAAAGAACAGAATGGTCGCGACAAGCACCGTGGGTACGACCCACTTGCGCTCGTTGGGACGCAGCGCTGGCAGGAAAAACGCCAAAATCTGCCAGATAATCATGGGCGTGCACATGACTACGGCAACTTTTATGGCAATGCCGAACTTAATGGCGAAACCACCAAGCGAACTCGTGATAAAGAACTTGCCGTCGGGCACGAACGGTGCAATCGGGGCCTTGAGGATATTGACGACCACGGGAGTGGCGAAATACATAACAATCGTCGCGGCCAACACGGATACGACGATGATCGTCAAACGACGACGGAGTTCTCCCAGGTGATCGAGAAGCGGCATTCGAGCAGGTCCGATAGGCATTACTCGTCGCCTCCCTTCGGAGCATCGGTGGTAGCAGTGGTGTCGTCCTCGGCCTCGAGCTCGCGGGCGAGCTGGTCGACGACGGCCTTGCGCTTGCGGGGACGACGGGCGTAGAGGTCAGCCGTCGTGGGCTCCGCCGGCTCGGGGTCGGGCTCTGCGGCGGAAGCGGGCTCGACGGCAGCAGGCTCGCCCTCGGGGGTCTCGGCACCCTCGGCCTCAGTCTCCTCGGCGGTGCCCTCACCCTCGGCGGCACCCTCGCTTGCGGCCTTCTCGGCAGCAAGGCGGGCACGGCGCTCAGCGAAGGTCTCCTTCTTGGCGGGCGACGCCGTCTCGACGGCATCCTCATCCGCATCGGAATCGTCGTCAGCAGCGGCGGCCTTCTTGGGCTTGACCGGGGCCGACGCGGCCTCGCTCACCGGATCGATAATCTCGGACTGAACAACGGCCGTCATTTTTTCCTGCGTCTCGCGGAACTGACGGATGGCACGGCCGATCGTACGGCCCATCTGTGGGAGCTTATCCGGGCCAAACAGCAAAAAGCCGAAGACCACGATGATCGCGAGCTCACCCTCTCCAATACCAAACACACATACCTCCAAGGCTCGATGTGAGTCGAGCCCGCACCGCGCCATTCGGCCGGAACTCGTCTATTCATTCGGTCAAGTATAGCGCCCGGACGCCAAAACGTCCGAGCGCATCACAAACATATGCCAAACGGCATGGCCCTTTTGGGGCAGGGCTTATGCCGCCGTGATCGAAATCTCCTGGTCGACGCCCAGCAGCTGTACCACGCGCATCACCGGAGGCTGCACGTTGACGCAGCTAAAGCGCTTGCCGTGGTCGTCCGCATGGTGCGCGGCACCCACGAGCACGCCAATACCCGTGGAGTCGATGTAGCTCACCTGGGCAAAGTCGAGCTCGACGGCCTCGGTGGGCTGCTCAAGCGCCAGATCGATGGCATTGCGCAGGCTGTCGGCATTAGAAATATCAATCTCGCCGGTCACCTTAATGGTGTAGAGCTCCGGCGTGGGGTTGGTGGAAATACCCAAATCCATGTAAACGCTCCTTTGCGTATCGAGGGTGCGGATAGTACTGGGCGCGGACTTGCGGGGCCCTACGCGTTAGGCGCGCTCGGCGCGCGCGAGCTCGGCAGCGACCAGCTTCACAGCCAGCACCAGGACATCGAGCGCGGCCTCCAGGTCCTCGACCGTGGGGTAGCTCGGCGCAATACGGATGTTGGTATCGCGCGGGTCTTTGCCGTAGGGCCAGGTAGCGCCGGCTGGCGTGAGCTTAACACCCAGCTCGGCGCAGAGCGCCGCAACCTTCTGGGCCGAGCCCTCGGGCCCATCGAAACTCACAAAGTAGCCGCCGCGAGGATGCGTCCAGGTAGCGCAGCCCGTCTCGCCCAGGCCCTCGGTGAGCTTGCGCTCAACCGCCTCAAAGCGCGGGCGCAAGAACTCGGCATGCTTTTTCATGTGCTCCTTGACCGCCTCGATGGTGGGAAGGAAGCGAACGTGGCGCAGCTGGTTGAGCTTGTCGGCGCTGATCAGACCGGCCTTCAGGCGCTTGGAGAACTCGGCAATTACCGCGGGGCTCGCGCCGATAAAGCCGATACCGGCGCCCGGGAAGGTGATCTTGGACGTCGAGGCAAAGGCCACCACGCGGTCCTCGGTGCCCGCCGCGCGGGCAAGGTCAAAGATGTTGGCGAGCTCGTCGGTCTCGTCGTACAGGTCGTGCACGCAGTAGGCGTTGTCCCAGAAGATGCGGAAATCGGGCGCGGCCGTGGGCATCTCGACCAGGCGGCGCACGGTGTCCTCGCTAAAGGTGATGCCCGTGGGGTTGGAATACTTGGGCACGCACCAGATACCCTTGATGGAATCATCGGCGGCAACGAGGCGCTCGATCTCGTCCATATCGGGGCCGTTGTCGGTCATCGCGACGGGAACGTTCTCGATGCCCAGGTCGGCGGTGATGCCAAAGTGACGGTCGTAGCCGGGGACGGGGCACAGGAACTTGACCTTCTTGCCGTCGTGCGCGGCCTCGTAGGCGTCCCAGGGCTCGCTGCCGCACGAACCGCAACGCCAGAACATGCCGGCGATGTCGTGCTCGATCAGGAGGCTCGACGAACCCAGCACGAGCGTCTGCTCGGCGGGGCAGCCCAGGAACTCCCCTGCCAGTTTGCGTGCCGAGGGAATGCCCTCAAAGCAGCCATAGTTGGAGCAGTCGACGTTGCCGTCGTGCAAATCGGCATCGGCATTGAGGATATCGAGCATAGGGCGAGAGATGTCCACCTGGGCGGGTGACGGCTTGCCGCGAGCCATGTCGAGCGCCAGGCCCTTGGCCTTGACCTCGGCAACCTCGGCTTTGAGCGCCTCGATGGCGGCATCGAGCTCGGTGGTTTCCATCTTCTGGTAGATCGTCTGCATGGGTGCGACCTTTCACGAAGCGGTACGTTGCAGTTCGTCTAAGTATAGACCGCCACCGCCGCAACGATATGAAGCCGTGATAGATTAAGTCCATCGCAATGAATTACGAATCGCCGCGCATGCCGGCGTGGGGCGCCCAAGGAGGCACTATGGAGTACGGATCGTTTAGGGCCGAGGAATTCGGCGACCTGCAGCGCCTGGTCGACGGACTGTTTTACGATCGCCGCGCCATCGACCGCCTGGATCTGATCGTACAGGCCGAAATCTTGGACCTGGCGCCCGACCTCATGGAGATCGTCAACCTGCTGCCGCCCGGCTATTACGACCGTCAGTCCCTTTGCGACCAGCTCAACTCGGCCCTAGCCGCCCACGGCTGGGGCGCCGTCTACGGCACCGTGGAATAAACCTCGAGGCCGACGATTTGGCCCGTTTCCCAACCCTGGCGAGGCTTGTTTTAGGGCTTGTGGCCAAAAAAGGGCAAATATGAGTACTGTTACCTTTTTAGTAGCAGCGATTAGGCCCCAAATCGGCGTTTTTGCGCCTGGATTTTCTTTCCGAGCAGTAGCTATCGCCAAATTGGAGTCAAGCGATTACTTGTTAACATACAGATAACATGATTGTGTTCATTATTTTCCACACCTAAAATGAAACGCCGTTTGTGACAGTACTCACAAACGGCGTTTTTTGACCACTGGCGTGTCTGGCAGGCGGCAATTACCGCCCGAATCCGCATTTTGAACGCGCCCGAATCGGTTCTGGAGCCGGCTTTCGCGCTCTTACTCGTCCTTGTGCGCGGGGTGTTTGCAGACCACGCTCATGTAGATCATGCCGAGCACGGCAGCGGTGACCGAACCGGCAAGAATAGCGGCCTTGGCAGCCAGGACCTCGAACTGGGCCGTCGGGAAGGCGAGGCCGCTGATGAGGATCGACATGGTAAAGCCGATGCCGCCCAGAATGCCCACGCCGGCGATCATGTGCCAGTTGACGTTGCGCGGCAACTGGCAAGCTTTGAGCTTAACCAGAGCAAACGTCATGCCAAAGATGCCGATCGGCTTGCCCAGCAGCATGCCAAAGTACACGCCGAGCGTCACCGGGTCGGTGAGCAGCGTGCTCATGTCCACGCCCACCAGGCGAACCTGTGCGTTGACAAACGCAAAGATCGGCAGGATCACAAAGTTGACCGGCGTGGAGATCAGGCGCTCCATACGGATGAGCGGCGGGGTGACGCGGTGCATGACGCGCTCGACCTTGGTGGTCGAGACGGTAAAGTCGTGCTGGCCCAGGATGTGTGCCTCGTCGTCGTAGCGGTCGTCGAGCAACGGCAGGCATTCGCCCAGCCAATCAGTGAGGCTATCGAGCTTGACGCCACACTTAGCCGGGATGGTAAAGGCCAAGATGACGCCGGCGAGCGTGGCATGCACGCCGCTCTTGAACATGCAGAACCACAGCAGCAGACCCAGTACCGAATACGGGGCAAGGCGGTAATGCTGCGTCTTGTTGAGCCACACGAGCGCGCAGGTCACAAGCGCGGCGGCACCCAACCAAAACGGGTTGGGGCTCTGACCGTAGAAGATGGCGATGGCGGCGATAGAGATCAGGTCGTCGGCGATGGCGAGCGTCGAGAAGAACACGCGCACGCCGTTGGGCACGCGGTTACCCAAAAGCGACAGCACACCCAGCGCAAAGGCAATATCGGTGGCCATGGGGATAGCCCAACCGTTGCGGGCGCCGGCATGGTTAAAGATGAGGTAGATGCACGCGGGAACGACGACGCCGCCCACGGCCGCCAGCATGGGAAGCATGGCCTGACGCGGATTCTTGAGCTCGCCGACCGTCATCTCGTACTTAAGCTCAATGCCCACCAACAAAAAGAAAATCGCCATGAGGAAGTCATTGACGAAAAGCTCAACGGTGAGACCGGCCGTAAGGTTGCCCAGACCCACATACAACGGGGTCTCCAAAAAGTGATGGATGGCCTCGTAGGCATCGGTATTGGCGCAGATGACGGCGGCGATGGCGGCGAAGACCATGACGGCGGCGGAAATCGTGCCGTTCTCGGCAATGCGCTCCCAAATGTCGTGACGCTCAAAACGTTTGCGTTCACGAACGTTAAACAGCTGCTCGGGTGCTGCCATGGGCGGCTCCTTTCACGGGAAGGCTCCCGTCTTAAAAAAGCACGGCCCGCCCAGATGGCGGCGCCGCGCTCTAACGTATTACGCTTGCATCTAGCCTACCCTGCGCGACAAGCACGCAGGCGTGGCCGAAAAGCGGAACCACAGGTTGAACATTATTTGCTCAACGGCACGAGCACGCCTGTCCAAGAGACGACGCGGCGCTGTGCACAAAAAACGACCGGAGCGCGGGGCTTCCGCGATCCGGTCGTCGGTGTTAGGTCAAAAACCTAGCAGGCAGCCATGATGGGGGCAGCGACCTGCTTCTTACGGGAAAGAACGCCCGGCATCCAGACGCCATCATGCTCGTCGGCGATGCCCAGGCCCTTCTGAGCGGCCTCGGTCTCGCCCTCGAGCAGGACCTGCGAGCCCTCCTCCATGATGTCGGTGATGCACAGGACGATGCCGTCGGCATCCTTCTCGGCGGCATAGGCGCGCATGGCCTCGCGAATCTCGTCGATCATGCCGAGCGCACGGCTCTTGTCGACGGTCTCGTACTGGCCGATGAGCAGCTTCTTGCCGGCGGGCTCGAACATCTTGATGTCGTTGCCGACCATCTCGGCTGCGGTGAAGGAGCCGGACGGACGGGTAAGGAAGACCTCCATGCCAAACTTGACCGGATCGACGCCCACCTGCTCGCCGAGCTTGGCGGCGACGGCGCGGTCGACATCGGTGGTGGTGGGGCTCTTGAGCATGAGCGTGTCGGTCATCATGGCCGAGAGCAGCAGCTTGGCCTGGACGTCGGAAAGCTCAACGCCGAGCACGCCGGCGAGCTTGGTGACGATGGTGCAGCTGGAGCCCCAGGGCAGGCAGATGTAGTGCAGCGGGCCGGCGGTCTCAAAGTCGCCGATGCGGTGATGGTCGACGACACCAAAGACCGTGGCGTCCTTAAGACCGGCGACGGACTGGGCGGACTCGTTGTGGTCGGTAAGGACGACGAGCTGACCGGCCTCGACGGACTCGATCACGCGGGGCTCGGCGATGCCGGCGTCGGCGAGCAGCTTGGCGGACTCGGCCGGAAGCTGGCCCAGGGCACAGGCCTCGTAGGTGTTGCCGGCATACTCAACCTGGTTGAGCAGCTGGGACAGGACGACGGCGCTCATGATGGCGTCGTTATCGGGGTTCTGGTGACCAAAGACAAGAACGTTTGCCATGGATATCCTCCACTTGATATGTGTACTTGGACGTAGCTATGGTATCACGCTGGCGCCGAGCCTTCTGAGACGGAAGGGCCGCGGCACAATTTGGGGCAAGTGTTGGGGCGAAGTCTGCCCCCTTTGCACCATGTTGGTGCAAACTAACCTGTCCCCCTTGCACCAGCTATTTGCCGGCAGCGCGCAGGGCTACGTAGGCGGCACCGATGATGCCGGCGTCGTTGCCGAGCGAGGCGACCTTAATGGGCGTCTCGCGCGAGGCAGAAAGCGCGTAGCGCTGGAAGTACTCGCGAGCCTTGTCGAGGTAGACATCGGCCGAAGCGGAGGCGCCGCCGCCGATGAGGAACATCTCGGGATCGACCACGTTGGCAATAAGCGCCAGTGCGCGACCGAGATAGTCGGCCATGGTATCGGCCGCGGCCAGCGCAAGCTTGTCGCCCTCGCGGCAGGCCTGGAACACGTCCTTGGAATCTGAGGGGCCGGTGAGCTCGATGGGCTCGACGCCCGCTTTCTTGCACTCGGCAAGGTAATTGCTCACCACGCCGGTGGCGCTGGAATACTGCTCCAGGTGGCCATGGCCGCCGCAGCCGCAGGTGCGCTCCTCTTCGGGGTTCAGGCACATGTGGCCAATCTCGCCGCCGGCGCCCACAACGCCCGACACCACGTCGCCGTTAACGATAACGCCGCCGCCCACGCCGGTACCGATGGTGACCATCACCACGTTCTGCACGCCCTTGGCAGAGCCGAGCCAGGCCTCGCCCATGGCAGCGGCGTTGGCATCGTTCTCGTACTTAACGACCGCGTCGGGGCAGTGCTCCTGAATGGCGATCCTAAGCTCGGGCAGGTTAATGGCAATGTTGGCCTTGACCTTGGCATCGCCCGAAGCCGGGATGGGACACGGAACAGCCAGGCCAATGCCCGCCACAAAGGCGCGCGGAATCTGTGCCTTGGCGACCACCTGGTCGATCGCCTCGGTCACCGCGGCAAAGCCCGCAGCATCAACGATGGGAGGCGTGGGCACGCTGGCCTTGGCAAGCAGGTTACCGTCCTCATCGAACAGGCCCTCCTTAACCGAAGTGCCGCCGACGTCAATGCCGATGTAGTACTGCTTAGGTTCCATGGGAGCCCACCTTTCTCGTTTAAACATTGCCTGTATGGTACCGCTCCCCAGGCAAAAACCTGCCAAAAAGGGACAGGTTTGTTTTGGCAGGTTTTATCTGGGGAAACGCAAGGCATGAGATTCGGTTCGCTGGGCGGCAAAACGGCCCAGCCCCGTCCTCGAGCCGATCAATTTGCTCAATACCACATTATTCGAGTGCATATTCATTTGGAGCGCTCTAGTTTTTAAAGAGAAGCGGCTTTAAATAATATCTTTCTCGAACTTTTCAAAAACGCAATAGGGATGCTTAGGTGTTGACTATACTTTCTTTTGTACTCAATCAAGCTGGAAAGGGGGTTCCATGATTCCCAAATACGAGGCGATAGCTGCGGATATTCGTCGAAGCATCGAGGACGGCGCTCTTAAGCCGGGCGATAAGCTGCCCACCGTCGTTGAGTTCTGCGAGCTCTATAGCGTTTCTAAAATTACCGTCAAACGAGCTATCGAGCGAATCACCGAGGAAGGCCTTATTACCAGCCGGCGCGGATCGGGCACCTACGTTAAGGACACGGCGGGGCTTCCCGGCAAGGCGTTTTTCCAGGGCAAGAGCGACCGTACCCAGGGCTTTTCGCATGAGTACCGCGGGGAGAAGGTGAGCTCGGTGGTCTATGATTTCTCGATTGTTAATCCACCAGCGGACGTTGCTGCCCAGCTGGGAATTGCCGAGGATGACTTTGCCTACCACATCGTGCGCGTACGCCAGGTTGACGAAAAGCCCATCGTTATCGAGTACACCTACATGCCCCTCGAGCTGATTCCGGGCCTTAAAAAGAAGGACCTGTACGGATCGGTCTACAGCTTCATCCGCGAGCAATGCGGGCTGAAGATTTCGAGCTTCCACCGCACCATCCGTGCCGTAGCGGCAACCGAGGAAGAGGCCGAGCGCCTGGACACCAAGCCCGGCTCTCCCCTGCTCGAGCTCAACCAGATTGGCTTTTTGGATAGCGGCACCGCCTTTGAGCATTCGATCTCGCGCAATGTTGGTGACCGCTTTGAGCTGCACAACGTAACGTTGGCATAGTTTATGTAGTCATGCGGGCGCTCGTTTTGGCTCATTTAGAGCGGGCGGCCGCGCAACACCATGGGGGTATGAACATGTCCGATTTGATTAAACTGACGCCGATCTTCCACGAGAAGATTTGGGGCGGCCGCCAACTCGAAACCGTATTTGGTTACGACATTCCCGAGGGTCCCATCGGTGAGTGCTGGGCCATCTCGGCCCATCCCAACGGCGACTGCCAGATTGCGGAGGGCCCGTATGCCGGCCACACGCTGTCGTGGCTGTGGGCCGAGCACCGCGAGCTCTTTGACAACTGCGAGGGCAAGGAGTTCCCGCTGCTCATTAAGATTCTGGACGCCAAGGACGACCTTTCGATCCAGATTCACCCCAACGACGAGTACGCTGCCGAGCACGAGAACGGCAGCCTGGGCAAGACCGAGTGCTGGTATGTGCTGGACTGCGAGCCCGGTGCCACGATCATCGTCGGCCAGCGCGCCAAGGACCGCGCCGAGGCAGCGCAGATGATCGAAGATGGCCGCTGGGACGACATGCTCAACGTGCTGCCGATTCACAAGGGCGACTTTTTCCAGATTGACTCCGGTACCGTGCACGCTATTAAGACCGGTACGCTCATTTTGGAGACGCAGCAGTCGAGCGATGTGACCTATCGCCTGTACGACTACGACCGCCCCGGCACCGACGGCAAGCTGCGCCCGCTGCATATTGAGCAGAGCCTCGACTGCATCGATTTTGATGTTCAGGCGCCGACCGACGGCACCGTGACCGCGCCCGAGGTCGACGGCGTGACCGAGCTCGAGTCCAACCCCTGCTACACCGTCGATCGCGTGCGCGTCGACGGCAGCAAGACCCTCGAGCAGCGCTGGCCCTTCATGTGCCTGTCGGTCATCGACGGCGAAGGCACCGTCTGCGGCGACCCCGTCCACAAGGGAAGCCACCTCCTGGCCCCCAGCACCGTGAAGTCCATTGACCTCGAGGGCAAAATGGAGCTGATCATCAGCCACCTGTAAGCCACCGGTCCCCAAGTGCTCGCCGGGACGGGCGCGGGGATTGGTCGCCTGCTCGGGCAGTCCTGCTCGCACGGAGAGCACATTAAGTGCTCTCCGGCTCGTGCGGAACTCGCGATCGACCAAACCCCGCGCCCGTCCCGGCGAGCCTCTGGCTAGCAACAACAACCCAAACGCAAGAAGGGGCTCCCCCGCCCATCAACGAGGGAGCCCCTACTCGTATCTATATATCAGCCCACCCGGCTCTCCAGACCAAAAAGCGAACGAGCAGAGCGACGTTCGTCCAGCAACGTTACCCAAGGACCTGGGCGGGCGTATGGGGCAACATCGATCGCGAGTTCCGCACGCAAAGGAGGCCACTTAATGTGGCCTCCGTCTTGCGCAGGACTGCCCGAGCAGGCGATGTTGCCCCATACGCCCGCCCAGGTCCGCTGGGATTACGACAGCTTGACGATCGGTGCGAAGCCCTTCATAAGCTTTTTGGTCTGGCCGGTCTTTTCGAACTGGACCTCGATCATGTCTCCAGCAACCGAGATCACGGTGCCCGTGCCAAAGGTCTTATGACTCACGGTATCGCCCGCGGCAAAGTCCTGCGACGCGCTGGCGCGATCGACCTTGCGCTCCACCGTCGGGGACACCTTAGATGATGGCTTTTTGGCTCGCGGCGCGCCCGAACCAAAGGTCGAGGCAACACGGCCGGCGTCGGGCGAAACCCCACGATGGCGCTCGGTGCCATAAGTGCTGCCGCCAAAGAAATCGTCGAAGCTCGATCCGCCGCGCGAAGCGGAACCGCCGGTCGAGCGCGTATGCGAACCGAACACCTTGCCGCCATACATATCCGAGCCCATGCCCGAGCCAAAGGTGCCGTGACGGTCGCCGCGCTTCTCCCAGCCCGTGCCCTCAAAACCGGCAGAACCGATACCGCTAAACTCGATATCCTCAAACGGAATCTCGTTGAGGAAGCGCGAGCGCGGGTTGGCAGAAGTCGAGCCGTAGGTGCGGCGCGTGGCCGCATAGGTCAAGAACAGACGCTTGCGAGCACGCGTAATGGCGACGTAGGCCAAGCGACGCTCCTCCTCGAGCTTGCCCGGATCGTCACTACCGCCAAAGTCGTGCACATGCGGGAAGATGCCTTCCTCCATGCCGGCCACGAACACCGCGGGGAACTCCAGGCCCTTGGCGGAGTGAATGGTCATCATGGTGATGGCATGCGTCTCGCCGGCCAGGGAATCCAAGTCGGAGCGCAGGGCCAGCCACTCCATGAGAGCGGGCAGCGCCTTGCAGGTGAGCGGGCCGTAGGTGCGCTCAATCTCGTCAGCATGCACGGCACCGGCGGGCAGCTCTGTCGGCGCGGCATACGCGTTACCCGCGATGGCGGCGGCCAAGGCATCCTGCGGAGACAACGCCGGAGCGGCCAAGCTATCGAGCGGATTGGAGCCCGCGGCATCGCGCGCGCCAACGAGCGCCTCAAACGAAGACACGGGCGCAGACGGGCCGGGCTCGGGCGCAGGTGCGCCCACCACAACGGGCTCGGGCTCAGCGTCGGCAGGCACATCGGCAACACCGGCCGCGCGCAGCTCTTCCAAGCTCTCGAGCGTACCTTCGATATCCTCGTGCGTCTCCTCAAATTCGGCAGCGACGCCCAGGAATTCCTGGATGTTCTCGGCGCGACTCTCGGACTCCATGGTGCCCTCGGCACGGAACGCCTGCAGCAGGCCCGTCTTGTCGACAATCATCTCGACGACGTCCTTGAGCTCGCCGTCCATGCGCCGGCCCTCGCGCACCAGCGCCACAAAGCTCGACAGGCCGTTGCGCACCTTGGCGCTAAACATGCCCGTCTCGGCCGTCGCAATCTCACAGGCTTGGAAGAACGAGCAGCGGTTGTCGCGTGCCAGCTGCTCAATCTTTTGAATCGAAGTGGAGCCGATGCCGCGGCGCGGCGTGTTGATGACACGCTTGACGCTCATCTCGTCGGCCGGGTTCACGATCATCTTGAGGTAGGCCATGACGTCGCGGATCTCGGCGCGGTCGAAGAATCGCGTGCCGCCGACGATCTTGTAGGGCACGCCCGCGCGCAGGAACATATCTTCGAGGATACGCGACTGGGCGTTGGTGCGATAGAACACAGCGATGTCGTCGTAGCTCGTGCCCTTGGAGTGCAACTTTTCGATCTCACCGGCAATCCAGCGGCCCTCGTCGCGCTCGTCGCTTGCCTGGAAGGCCTGGATCTTCTCGCCATCGCCCTCAGCCGTAAACAGACGCTTGTCCTTGCGTTGCGAGTTGTGGCGCACCACGGCATTGGCAGCGCTCAGGATGTGACCCGTGGAGCGATAGTTCTGCTCCAGCTTGACGGTCTTACAGTTTTTAAAGTCCTTCTCAAAGTCCAGGATGTTGGTGATGTCGGCGCCGCGCCAGCTATAAATGGACTGGTCATCGTCGCCTACGACCATGAGATTTTGGTATTTGGCGGCCAGCAGGTTGGCGATCTCGTACTGGACGTGGTTGGTGTCCTGATACTCGTCGACGCTAATGTAGCGGAAGCGCTCCTGGTACTTGTCGAGCACCTCAGGGCGGGTGCGCAACAGCTCAAGCGCGCGCACGAGCAGGTCGTCAAAGTCCATCGCGTTGGCGGCGCGCAGGCGGCGCTCCAGCTCCATATAGACCTGTGCGGCCTTTTTGTCGTTGGGGCTATCGGCACTCTTGAGCATGTCCTCGGGGCCGATCATGGCGTTTTTGGCCGAGCTGATCTTGCTGCGGATCATGTTGATGGGGAATTGCTTTTGCTCGATGCCGAGCGCCTGCATAATGTCACGCACCATGCGCTTGGAATCGTCGTCATCGTAGATGGTGAACTGACCGGTGTAGCCCAGCAAGTCGGCGTCCTCGCGCAGCATGCGCACGCACATGGCATGGAAGGTGCACACCCACATGCCGCGGGTACCGCTGGGGATAAGTACCGCCAGACGCTCGCGCATCTCGGCCGCGGCCTTGTTGGTAAACGTGATGGCAAGGATCTGCCAGGGCTTAACGCCCAGGTCGCCGAGCATATGGGCGATGCGGAAGGTCAGGACGCGGGTCTTGCCCGAGCCAGCACCGGCAAGGACCAGCAACGGACCCTCGGTCGTCAGGACGGCCTCGCGCTGGGCGGGGTTAAGACTGTCGATGTCGACAAGCGGCTTAGCGGACTTGGGTGCCGGCGCGGGAGTGTCGTAGATGTCGAGCGGGACGAGCTCGGGCTCCGGCACGGCGGGGGCGGTGTACGCATCGAGCGGCACGGGTTCCGGCGCGGGCGGCACGGGTACCGCGGCATTCTTTTCCCAGGGCAAAGGCTGGGTCATGGGCGACTCCTCATCTGACGGACGGCGCGCCTGCGGGCAGCGCCATAGCTTGAGCCGTACCAGTATACCGAGCCGCGCGGACACCGACGCAAATCACACCGCGACTCCGTGCGCCACCGTACGACCCGCCCCAACGGATTTGGCGCATTGGGGTCAGGTTAGTCTGCACCATGTTGCTGCGAAGTAACCTGACCCCAATGCACCAAAAAAGGCGGCATAGACCTTTTGGTCATGCCACCCTCTTTGAATAACAAGTTGCCGCTCTGGCCGCCGCGCAGCGTCAACCAAGTTACAGGCCGAGCATAGGCTCCAGAACGAAGAAGTACGCGAGCACCACGATACCCAAGACAATGCGGTAGACGCCGAAGCACTTGAAGTCGTGACGACGGACAAAGCCCATGAGCCACTTGATGGCGATGAGCGAAACCACAAAGGCGACGATGCAGCCCACGCCCAGGATGGCGACCTCGTTGGCACCAAACGTACCGCCCTTAACGAAGTACTTGACCAGCTTAAGCGCACTCGCACCAAACATGACAGGGATAGCCAGGAAGAACGTGAACTTGGACGCCACCGAGCGCGTGCAGCCCAGCAGCAGGCCTCCGATAATGGTGGAGCCGGAGCGCGATGTGCCCGGCACCAGCGACAGAACCTGGAAGCAGCCAATGCCCAGCGCGGTCTTCCAGCTTAGGTCCTCGAGTGTCGCAATGGAGCCAAAGTCGAGGTCTTCGCCATCGTTGCCCGAATCCTCGGCGGCAGCCGCAGCAGGCGCTGCAAAGTGCGCACCGGCGGGACGCCCGCCCGCCACCACGGCACGCGAACCAAACGAACCGGCAAGAGCGGCCTGGTCGCGCTTGTTCGCGCGCCAGTTCTCGATCACGATGAACAGCACACCGTAGACGATGAGTGCCAACGCCACGACGGGAGCGTTGTAGAAATGCTCCTCCATCCAGTCGTTGAGCGGCAGGCCAATCGCCGCAGCGGGAATACAGCCGAGCACAATCTTGCCCCACAGCACCCATGTGTCGCGACGACTCTCCTTGCCCTTGCTGGGCGAGAACGGGTTGAGGTCGTAGAAGAACAGCACACAGACGGCCAATATGGCACCAAGCTGAATCACGACCAGGAACATGTTCCAGAACGTCTCGCTCACGTTCATCTTGACGAACTCGTCTACCAAGATCATGTGGCCCGTCGACGAAACGGGCAGCCATTCGGTAATGCCCTCGACCAGGCCCATGAAGGCAGATTTTAGAAGCTCGATAATATCCAAAGGGACCCCCTCGTTTAACACCCGCCGGTAGATGTTCTGCGGACGATGCGGGCGATGTCCCATTATCAACCGTTGGCGGTGCGACCGCGCCTACCCTTACCAAAAATCTTGTCCGTTCACAGAATTGCAGGCGGTCAAACCGAAATCCTTGGGTATAACTGCAACAAGATAAAGTGTCCGGCGGTCCGCGCATCCGCGGCCGCCCGACGCACGAGCCCTGCGCCCGTGCGATAGACCAAGGAGGAAACCATGAACGAGGGCTACACCAAGGTATTTGTTTCACTCGACGGTACTGAGCAGCAGGATTTTGTGCTCGCACGCGCCATCAAGGTGGCCGCAAACAACGGCGCAAAGCTGATTATCGGTCATGTGATCGACTCCACGGCGCTCGAAAGCGCGGGGGCTTACCCAGTCGACTTAGTCAACGGCTTGGAGGAGGCCTTTAACAACTCCATCGCGAAGCAACTCGAGGAGGCCAAGGCTAATCCCGATATCCCCGAGGTCGAAGTCATGATTCGCGCCGGTCGTATTCGTGAGACGTTGAAGGACGAGATGCTCGACGTGGTCAAACCCGATCTGGTGCTCTGCGGCGCCCGTGGTCTGTCCTCGATTAAGTACGCGCTCCTGGGTTCGATTTCGACGTTCCTGCTGCGCAATACGGACTGCGACATTCTGGTCGTGAAGTAGCGTTGCTCCCACCGGCCGCGGGGCCTGCGGGGTTTCCGCGGGCACGTCCTCGCCGCGTTGCGGCTGCGGGATGTGCCCTTAGGAAACCCCTCCCGGCCCCGCGGCCTTCGCAGCCTTACTTCAGCGAGTTGGCTGATAGAAAAATGGCGTGCCGCCCCGGTTGGGGCGGCACGTTTTTCATGGGCGGCACGTTTTTGTTTGGGCGGACGTCTGCCGTGTGCGCTACTCGAAATATTGGAACTTGTTCGTCGAGAAGGCGAATGTTACGACGAAGCCTTCGCCCAGCTCCGATGCTGCGGTGACGTCGATGCCCATCTTGGAGCACAGGCGCGCCACCAGGTAGAGGCCGATGCCCGTTGCGCGCTTGGCGGCACGGCCGTTGTCACCGGTAAAACCCTTCTCGAACACGCGCGGCAGGTCGGCCGCGCTCACGCCGCAGCCGTTGTCCGCGACGGTAAGCTCGATGCGCTCGCTCGCCAGGCCCTCGTCCAACAACGCGCCCGAAAACACGATCTTCGCGCCATCCTCGCGCGCATATTTAATGCTGTTCTGAATGAGCTGGCCCAGAATAAACTCGAGCCACTTCTCGTCGGTAAAGACCTCAAAGTCGAGGTTCTCGCACACCGGAGCCACGTGCGCCGCGATGAGCTCGCGCGCGTTGGCTTTAATCGCACCCGTCACCAAGGTTTTGAGATCCCAGCGGCGAATCAGGTAGTCGCGCTCCACGACTTCCGAGCGCGCGTAGTACAGCGCCTGGTCGATATAGCGCTCCACGCGAGCCAGCTCGCGGCCCAAATCATCCACGCGCGACAGGTCGTCTTCACTGCCGTCCAGGTTTTCCAAAATCAGATGGGCCGCCGCCAGGGGCAACTTGGCCTCGTGGACCCAGCTCTCGATATAGTCGCGGTAGTCATCGGTCTGGCGTCGGCCTTCCGCCACCTCATCGCAGGCGGCTTTGCCCACGCGACGCAAGACCTCGTATTCGAGCTCGCCCTCGGCATAGGTCGGGCACTGGACCATCTCCTGTACCCATGCGGGGCTTTCCAGCTCCTCGGCCGCGCGCTCCAGCTGATGCAGAAAACGACGACGGCGCACATATTCGATCACGATACCCAGCATGCCAAAGATAAAGGACACACCGACCGCCACGACCACGATAGATGCCGGGGCCCCGGCAACCGTCAGCACAAAGCAGCTCAGCAGCACGCCGCACGTCCACACGGCAACGGGCAGCAGCGCATCTTTAAAGAACTTGCCAAACGACATAGCTGGCACCTAGACCGAATAGCCCTGGCCGCGATGCGTGGTCAGATACCCCTTGACGCCGATCTTGTCGAGCGTGGTGCGCAGGCGGTTGATGTTGACGGTGAGCGTGTTGTCGTCCACGAAGGCATCGGAATCCCACAGGTCCTGCATGATGGCCGAGCGCGAGACGATCTTGCCCGCGCGGCTCAGAAGCAGCGAGAGGATACGCAGCTCGTTTTTGGTGAGCTCAGTGCTAGTGCCGGTTTGCGTGTTGGTGGCCATGGAGCGGGCGAGGTCGAGCTCCAATCCCTTGTGGACGAGCGTGCTGCGCTCGCCTGCCGCCGCGGTGCGACGCAGCAGTGCGTTGATGCGCGCCACGAGCACGCGCGCGCTATAGGGCTTGGGAACAAAGTCGTCCGCGCCGAGCGTCATGGACATGACCTCGTCGATCTCGGTCGTGCGCGACGTGAGGACGATGATGGGGACCTCGGATTCGCGACGGACTTCGTGGCAGATGTGCTGGCCGTCTTTGACGGGAAGCGTCAGGTCGAGCAGCACCAGGTCGGGCGCGGCGGCGAGAATATCGCGCGAGACATGCTCGAACGACTCACAAGCCTCGACCTCAAAACCGGCACGGGCAAGGATGTCGGCAAGCTCGCGACGAATGGGCTCGTCGTCCTCAACGATATAGATCAGCGCCATGGATTCCGCTCCCCTCCTGGTTGTCTTATCCCATTATGACCGCGAAGCCGCAGGTACGCGCCCCACGCGGCACCAAGGTGACAGAACTGTTCGCGAACGAAAGCGTTCGAATCGCCCCCCCCCCCGCTCGCAGCGGGCGCGGGGATCAAATGATTAAATAATCCCCGTCCCAGAAACATCATTTAGCGGCGGGCTCGGAGCTTTTCGTAGCCGTCGGCAAAGAAGGCAACCGTCTCGGCATCGGACTCGGCGGCGACAGCGTCGGCGGCAGGCACCACGCCGTGCTCATCGCTTACCAGGAACAAGGCGCCCTTGAGCTGTGCGGGAATGTCTACGCGCGTGACCGGGATGTCCTTGGTCTGAGCCAGCTGCTCTATGAGCGTCGCCGTGCCACACAGGCACTCGTCCGCCGGCGCCACAAAGGCCAGCTCGCCGTTGTTGACGGCAGCGAGCAGCTCGGGCGCCACGCCGGTTTCGTCGGCCTCGGATCGGGCCTCGGCGGAGCGGGCACGCAGCGCCTTGGCCGAAGTATCGGCCAGCGGCTCGTACTCACCCACCGTCATGGCGGCATTGCCGTTAACGTCGATCACCAGCATGAGCACGCCGTCGTGCGCGGTGTAATCGCCCTCGGCAAGCGACCACTCAACGTGCTGCTTGGCCCAGCTGAGCATGTTATGGGTAAGCGGCTCGCCTTGCACCAAGCGCTCGGACAGCGCGCGAATGTGACGGTTGAGCATGGGCACCTTTTTGTTGGACATGCGCCAACGGCAGATAAGCGCGGGCTTGTCGAGCGTAAACTTCTCGACCGCCTCCTGATTGGCGCAAAAGTCCTCGTACGCACGCTGGTCCTCGGCATTGCCAAACAGCTCTGCATCATCAATCTGGGGCATGGTCATACCTTTCGTGTTAGTCATTCCGTCCTCTTATACCAAAAAGACGGCCCTCCAAACGGAGCGGCCGTCTTTTGCAGAGATTATTTTGTTCCGGGGCGAAACTTAGTGACGGAAGTGGCGGGCGCCCGTGAAGACCATAGCAATATTGTGCTCGTTGCAGGCCTGGATGCTCTCGTCGTCGCGCTTGGAGCCACCAGGCTGGATGATGCAGGTCACGCCGTGTGCGGCAAGCACGTCGACGTTGTCGCGGAACGGGAAGAACGCGTCGCTTGCACAGGCAAAGCCGCCCTTCTCCACGCCCTCGCGCTCGCAGAAGTCCTCAGCACGCTCGCAGGCCAGCAACGCGGAATCCACACGGTTGGGCTGGCCGGGGCCCATGCCAATGCCGGCCTTGCCCTTGGAGACCAGGATGGCATTGGACTTGACGCCTTTGCAGACCTTCCAGGCAAACTCGAGCTCGGCCATCTCGGCGTCGGTGGGCTTGCGGTCGGTGGGGAACGTAAAGGTCGCGGGATCCTCGGTCACGTGGTCGACTTCCTGCACCAGCATGCCGCCGTCGATGGAGCGCAGCTCCACTTGGGCGCCGTGGTCCACGCCGCCGGTAGCCAGCACGCGCAGGTTGGGGCGCTTGGCCATGCGCTCGAGCGCCTCATCGGTGTAGCCCGGGGCGATGATGACCTCGACAAACTGCTTGTTCTGGTCGGCGAAATGCTCAACCAGCTCAAAGGGAACCTCACGGTTGCAGGCGATGATGCCGCCGAAGGCGCTCTTGGGATCGCAGGCGAAAGCGCGGTCGTAGGCGGCCGTGATGTCCTCGGCAACGGCGGAACCGCAGGGGTTCTGGTGCTTGAGGATCACGCAAGCCGGCTCGTCGAACTCGCGGACCAGGTTCCAAGCGGCATCGGCGTCCAGATAGTTGTTGTAGCTGAGCGGCTTGCCCTGGATCTGCTCGGAGCCCACGAGCGGGAACTGAGAGCTCGCGGTGTTCTCGCAGCCCTCGGCAAAGCGATAGACCGTGGCCTTCTGCTGCGGGTTCTCGCCATAGCGCAGGTCGTCGACCTTTTCCAGCGAGATCTCGAGCTTGGCAGAGGTGTCCGCCACGTCGCTTGCCTGGGCGGCAAGCCAACGGGAGATAGCCGTGTCGTAGGCGGCGGTAGTCTGGTAGACCTTCACCTGCAGACGGCGACGGGTGGAAAGCGTGGTGCAGCCACCGGTCTCGCGCATCTCGACCAGGACGGCATCGTAGTCGGCCGGGTCGGAGATGACGGTAACGCTCGCGGCGTTCTTAGCAGCGGAGCGCAGCATGGAGGGGCCACCGATGTCGATGTGCTCGATGGCATCCGCAAAGGTGACCTCGGGGTTGGCAACGGTCTTCTCGAACTCGTACAGGTTGACGACGACCAGGTCAATCAGCTTAATGCCGTGCTGAGCGGCTTCCTGCATGTGCTGCTCGGAATCGCGACGGGCCAGCAGCGCGCCGTGAACCTTGGGATGCAGCGTCTTGACGCGGCCGTCCATCATCTCGGGATAGCCCGTAAACTCCTCGATGGGGGTTACGGGAACGCCCGCGTCCTCGATGGCACGAGCCGTGCCGCCCGTAGAGATGATCTCGACGCCAAAGTCGTCAACCAGCGTCCGTGCGAAATCGACGACGCCCGTCTTATCGGTAACCGAGATCAACGCGCGTGCGATCTTCACATCAGATCCCATGCAGTCCTCCTGTCTGGTACGCCGCCGTGCTCTGTGAGTCGGTGATACGTCGATCTGCAGCGCTCGCGCAGCGGCATTGAAAATACTGATTCAATGTAGCGCATCGAGCGCGACGTTGCACCCCGCAACGGGCGCATGTGCAGAAAAAGTTTGCGAGCAGAGGGGATGGGCACGACACCGGGCACGGTGAGTTGATGGAACACAGGGGCACCATAATTAGATGCCAATAGCGTGGTAGAACTGTGCTCGATATGCATCCGCAAAAGAAAGAGGCACCATGGTCTCGCGGGTTCTCTACCGACCGTTTGATACCGAAGACTTCGACGCCATCGCGCTGATTCTGCAGCAGCTTTGGCATAACAATTCGGATAACGATGAGTACAACCGCCTCGAGGCCGCGTGCGACCTCGCCCATTGCCTTTCGTCATCGACGTTTTCGCAGGTTGCCGTAATCGACGGTCAGGCGCGTGGCATTGCGCTCGCGCGCGCGGGACAGAGTTCCGGCGCCACCGTTAAGGAACACTGGATGGATACCGAACGCGCGCTGCTTTCGCAGATGCGCGAGCTGGAGCCCGATGTCTGCGCCGAGTATCTCTCGTTTGTGCGCGCAACCATCCGAACCAACAACCGCCTGCTCGAGAGCAGCCCGTTGCCGCACGACAACGAAGTCACGCTGCTCGCCGTCGATCCCGATGTCCACGGCCTGGGTGTAGGCTCAGTGTTGCTCGATGCCGCGGTCTCGTACCTGTCCTCGCGCGGGGCGACAAGGGCGCACCTGTACACCGACTCCAACTGCTCGTGGAAGTTCTACGAGCTGCACGGCTTTAAGCGCACGGCCACGCACCGCGCCAACCGCGAAGAGCGCCGTCACGACATGCCGCGCGAAAGCTTCCTCTACGAACTCGACCTAACAGCCTAGCCCCGGCAGCCGCACCTAGTCATCTAAGAACGTCCCCAACGACTGATCCCCAACGACTGGTCATTTAAGTCCGTCCCCAATGAGTAGCCTTGGTGATCTGCAAATAGCTGTGGTCAAAAAACATCAAATATGAGTACTGTTACCTTTTTAGTAGCAGCGATTTGGAGCATTTTTGATGCTTATAGGCATGACGACCAGCTGCACGAGCTGACATGACTCCCCAAATGTTCAATAAAATGGACTCCTAACGAGAAGTACTCTCATTAGGAGTCCATTATTATGTGCAAACATATGTGACCAACGCAGCAACAGTACTCATATTTGGTATTTTTTGTCCACTGCCCCTAGCGCGAAGGTCCTCAGCGGAAAGTTTGGCCCGTTTCGATGCACAAAAATGGGATGAATCTTCCCTGGCAACCGCCCAGAAAGATCCACCCCAAAGCAAGCGCTCGCTAGAACGTTCCGCCGCCGCCTCCGCCGACGCCGCCGCCTCCGCCGCCCGAGAAGCCACCGCCTCCGCCGCCACTCGAGCTATCGGAGCTCGAAGCCAACTCGCGGATGGTCTCGTGATACACATCGTTGAACGAATCGAGCGGAGACTCGTTGCCGTAGTGATGGTAATACCACCAGTAGCAGGGGTAGTTGTCGTAGAAATCGTCGCTGTTGCGCAGATCCGCAGGCACGGCCTCGGCCAGCTGTCGCAGCACTTCTTTCGAAACGCCCAGGGCAACGCCCATCACCAGCAGCCTGTTCCACAGCACCAGATCGCCCGGGACGGCTTCCTTTAGGCGTGTGAAATCCTCGAGCCAATGCTTGAGCGCCTTGCAGCGAGCCGCTACCTCGGCGCCCTCCGGCGTGTAGCGACGGAAGGTGCAGCTCAGGACAAAGCCCACGATCGTGACGGGGATCGAGATCATAGCGGCACCGACGTTGGCGTCCGCAAAGTCGGTATAGAACAGAGAGCCCAGAATGCCAAAGACAATGATGATGCCGAGAACCAGGCCGGCCACCATCGCGATAGCGCCATCCGATGCAATAAGCTCGCGCGCCTCCAGCTTGCCCTTAACTGTGCTCTGATAGTCCTCGAGCTTGTCGCCAACAGATGTGGTGCGCTCGCTAGCGTACTCCTCCAGCTCGCTAAACGTGCGCGAACGGACTCCGTCCTTATCGGGCTTAACGCCGGCGAAGAAGACCTTGAGCACATCGCGATCGATGCCGTCCTTCTTGGCAGCCTTCCAGGCCTCGTCGGTCACTGTGATGCGATACGTCTGCTCCTCTTTTTCGCGACGGAGCAGACCCTTCTTCTTGCTCTCGGTCGCTTCTTCCAGCTTGATCACGCGGTCGTCGGTGAGCTTCATAAGCGTGGCGATATATGCCTGATCGGGCACGTCGTTCCAGCTCATAAGAGCTGCAAGCACCGCGGGATGGTCGGCCGAGGGCACATCGCGGAAGTACTCGTCCTGAAAGAGCGGCTTGGGCTTGGGCCTGCGCAGCTTAAGCATCACGATCACACCGGTATAGGCAACCGCCACGACAACACACACCACGGCAATCGCGCCGGCAACCGCACGCGCATGCTCACGGCGAGCGTTGGCCTCGTCAGCCCATTCCTTCTCTTCGCTCAGAATCGTCGACATGCGCTCTTCGCTCGAGGCGGCGAGCTGCGGCACCCAGTCGTTGGGGAAGGCGATGCGTGCCTCGGCGAATTCGCCCTCATGCACGCAGGGAATGGTATAGGTGACCATGGGCTCGTCCGCATCGAGTGACACGTCGCCCGTCAGCGGGCCGTGGCCCCATGCGCGGAAGTTATCACCCTTGACGGCAGCCGTCCCGGCAGCGGCATTTGCGAAATACACTTCCATCTCGACGTCATCGGAGTCCGCAGACCAGCCGTCACCCACAAATTTCCAGTAGAGCTCGGCGGTATCGGCCCAATTCATAACCGCACCGGTCATGGAATACCTCACGTAGTAGATTGCGCTGTCGCCGCTCTCGTGGGGGCTGAACACCTTAATCTTTACGCCGTCGTCGGACTGTTCCACCGTGTAAACGCCGTCGTCGCCTTTGTTTGCGCTGTCGACCTTGTTAAACGCAGTGTCGTCTTCCTCGACGCCTAGCACATTGACGACCACCGAGCCGCCTTGCTGGTTAGAGCCTGTATTGATATCCCAATACACGCCGTTGATGTCGTCGTCGAAATCGAACTGGCGTCCCTCGACAACGGTCAGCGAGCCATCGGCCTCAACCGTGGCGCCGATGCAGGTTTGGCTCATGGAGTAGCCGTCGGCGTGCGCGGCGGCAGGCAGCAGCAACAACGCAAGCGCGACGAGTGCGCAGACGGAAGCGAATCGCGCAAACAGGCGGCGCTGCCGACAGGGCTGGGCAACGGGGGCGTTCATAGGCACATCCTTTGTCTGTGGTACCAGTAGCGTCATTGTCCCACGTTTGCGGGCTCATGTGACGAACATCTAGGCCAGCGGAGTATCAAACGGGACAAAAGTCACGCCCGCCGCCGGCACCTGGGGACGTTCCTTATCTGCCGGCAATCTGAGACACTCCTTGGCATAGCCCGCCCTGGCAATAGATACCACTTCACAGCTCCGTCACAGGTGTAGCGGCTTTGTGTGGGCACGGCGTGAGCCGATTAAGCCGGCGAGCGAGGGGCATAAAGCAGTTGAGCGAGAACGGTTTGCCCCTTTGCCGTTCGCTTGAGGATCATGTCCCCCTTTTCCGCGGAAACCCCGGCAGTTGCGAAGAGCTGCCGGGGTTTCTGTCGTTTGTGAGGCTAAGTCGGTGCGCAGTGATCGAGACCTTGAGCCGCAAACCCACCGTGCGCAATGCGCACCGCCGCCAACTTGTGAGCGCGGCAACGCCTTCCCCACCGCGCCCCGCGCTATACTCGTCCGCATGGATATCAAAACACGCAACATAGCAACGCCTGCCGCGGACGCGCCAGCGACGCCACCCGCCTCCGCCCCCGCGCCCGTCGTGGGCCGTTTCGCCCCGTCGCCCTCGGGCCGCATGCACCTGGGAAACGTGTTCAGCTGCCTGTGCGCGTGGCTTTCGGCCCGCAGCCAGGGCGGCAGCATCGTGTTGCGCATCGAAGACCTGGACGATCGCTGCAAGCGCCCGGAGCTCGCCGCCCAGCTGATCGACGACCTGGCCTGGCTGGGACTCGAGTGGGACGAAGGCCCCTACTACCAGCACGATCGCCTGGATCTGTACGAGGACGCCCTGCACCAGCTGCAAGACGCCGGCCTCACCTATCCTTGCTTTTGCACGCGTGCCGAGCTCCACGCCGCGAGCGCGCCTCATGCCAGTGACGGCACGCCCATCTACCGCGGCGCCTGCCGAGGCCTTTCGGCCGAAGAGGTCGCCCGCCGCAGTGCCCTGCGCGCCCCGGCCACGCGTCTGCGCGTGCCCGCCGTCGACGACCTCGCAGACGATGTGGTCGAATTCGTAGACCGCACGTACGGAGCCCAATGCGAAGCACTCGCCACCGAGTGCGGTGACTTTTTGGTGCGCCGCAGCGACGGCGTTTTTGCCTACCAGCTAGCCGTGGTGGTCGACGACGCCGCCATGGGCGTCACCGAGGTCGTGCGCGGATGCGACCTGCTGGGGTCCACGCCGCGCCAGATCTACCTGCAGCATCTACTGGGACTGGCCACGCCGCGCTACGCGCACATTCCACTGCTCATGTCGCCGGACGGTCGCCGCCTTTCCAAACGAGACCGCGATCTGGACCTAGGCGAGCTCCGCGCACGCTTTGGCACGCCCGAGGCACTGCTGGGCTGGCTCGCCGGGCAAACAGGCATCGCGCCGGACACCACACCACGTACCGCCGAGCAGCTGGCCGAGCATTTTAGCTGGGATGTTATCCGCAAGCACAGGGAGAATATCACCGTAACGGCTGAGTAATCATGCGCCTCGCCCCTACGCAACGTCCCAGGGCTGGAGTTCGTCGCCCAGGCGAACGATGCAGTCGTAGAGCACGGTGTGGCGCTCGGCCGGGTTGGCATCCCGATGAAAATGCCCGTAGTACCAGCGCTTGTAGTCCAGGCGGCCTTCTAGCTCGTCGAAAAATGCCGTAAGCCGATCGACATCGGGGTAATTCCAGCCAGGTGCCGGATAGAGCGTGGGCGAGAGCATGCGCGTGGAACAGGTGTGGGTGATTACGTAGTCGACCTTCCAGCCCACGCTATCGAGCTTTGTCCGCGCTTCCTCAAAGTTGCGCTCACCCGGCAGCTCCTGCGGCCACCAGCTGGAATACGGCACGCGGTATTCCTTGTCCACGCTCGTGGCGCCGCCCATGGTAAAGATCGTTGAGCTGCCGAGCTCAAAAACCTCGCCGCGCGTCAGGCGCCGTATGGGCGAGGTGTCCGACAGGCGCTGCGTCAGCCCGCCGTGCCACAACTCCATGGGACGCTCCGCTCAATGGTCGAAACGCTCGTGGTTGCCGTCGACGAACAGCACGGTATAGGGGCGCGACTCCAGCCAAGCGATGTCGGCACATTCCTCGGCAGAGAAATCCCACGGAAAGCCAAAGTCGCCGGCGACGATGAGATAGTCGTCGCTCGTCAGGCTATCCCCAAGCTCCCAGTCGCGCAGCTTTTGCATGTCAACCCCACCGTGAATGTCGCCCGTCACATAGACCGTCATCGGATCACCACTTCCCTGTAAATCGCTAGCCCGCATTCTGCACGATCGCCAAGCAAACCGTTCCAGCCCTTCCGTCCCTTAGGGCTTACCCTTCGTTCTTCCATCCAAACGGGTCAAGTACCCAAAAACCAGATCGAGCACGCCGCCGGTCATCATAGCGGCGGCAAGGGCGATGATGACGTGCAGAGAGCTAGCACTTCGGAGCACATCAATCGGCCCCAGAACAGCCAGCAGCGCGACCGCTGCGCCGGCAAGGCACAGCGCGAGGCACGGCCCCGCGCCCTTGACGCACTTCTTTGCAAGGTGCTTGGTGTCGTCACTCATCGATATCGAACTCCTTAGAGGGTCGCTGTTCAGGTACATGCCGCCGCGACGGAGCATGGAGGCAGGGTAAGTGTCAGATGTCGTGCGGGCACGTTTGAGTTACCCTACAAATTATTGAATTTGATAGAATGTAGGGTAACTACTCAGGGGAGGTGCCATGTCCGTCTTAGAAGATGTCCTAGAAGAGGAATATGTACGCTCGAGCCGCCTCTTGGGCCTCATGGAGCAGGAAATCAGTCTCCTTCCAAAGGGCAGCGTCCGTATGCGAAACATAAAGGGCCACGAATACTTCTATCTCAACTATCGAGTCGGCGACAAGGTCAAAAGTGACTATGTACCCGCTACAGAGGTTGATGAGCTGCAAGCCAAAATCGAACGTCGAAGGACTCTTGCGGCCGCCATCAGAGAACAAAAGCAGTCTCAAAAGCTAATCATACGTGCGTTGGGAAGGGTGCCGAATGCTGACTGAACAGCAGAGATTTTCCTCTAAAACAATTTGAAAACCTTGCCGCATACATGCCGTTCGCATCCGCTGGGTCCGAGCCGCTGCCCAAGTCACCATGTGCCCGCACACAAATAGTTACACGCGGAACTATTCCAAAACCGAAAGAACCACTGCAGTTAGTACCCGATAACCATAATACCTTTTAACGGAACAGGCATGCGCCCGCTTGCATACAATGTTTTGAAAAAAGTTACGACCTTTTCGTAGTCTCTGCTTGAGTTGTCACCACTCTTGTACACATTACGAACGGCTACACAAAGATATGCTGCATCCTGTATCATGCACGCTTCAAAAAAATCCTTCAGAAACTGGTTGTTCGCGACAGCGCGCCCGGCCTCAATCTCCACTATCGTGTTAGTGTCCCTATGGACGGCATCGACCTCAAAAGCTTTATCAATTAAGCCTTTCTCCCCATACAACACTGGCATCGATAGTTTCTCGTTTTTCTTTTTCCCCACCTCAACATTGAAACCAAATTGCTCCAAATCGAACGCCAAAATTCGGAGCACGCTATCGCTGTGCTCACTGTTTTTATCAGAACGAATCTGCTCAATATTTTTATTTACAGCTTTTACAACGTCCATTAACGGCTGCGGCGGACGACCGTTTAATGGGAAGTAAATCCAGTTGCACTCCATTGATAGTCCTTTCTCTATATTCATTCAGCCACTGCAGCTATTTTAAATTAATGTTATAAAACACCGACGACTAACGATGCCATAAACAGTCAATCGGTCAACCTTTTAGCAGTTAGCGAACCATGCAAGCAAACAGAAACCTTAATCAACATGACGGATTGGTGCTTTCGGTCATTAGCAAACAGAATCACTTGCCCATGGAGCCATTTACCCTTGGCCTTTCAATTAGGACTGGCGTCAAATGCCGCATGCCTAAGTAATATTAAGGTCCTTCCATGGCTGCCGTGCGGTGGCCCACGCACCCAATAACATCCATATGTGAAACTCATACTTTTGCAACGCGATTTTGATCCATATGATCCGTTCGCCTTGCTTATCCCATTTCTGCCGCCGGCTTGTCATCGGCTCACCATCCCCCGTTATCGAGGTCTAATACTTTTCCCACCGCCGCGCAAAAACTCATCCAACATTAATCTTGGCTCAAGAATCGCTTAATCTATAACCTGCACTATAGAGTTCGACCAAGGGCGGGGCGGCGCCGCGCGACGCAGGCCGCCGAACGCAACGCTCGCGCCCGGGCAAATCGCCCGGCGTCGCGCCCATCGAACGAAAGGAAAGGTCATGGACGACCTCGAAAAAGTTGAAACCATCCGCACCAAGTGCAACGTGAGCTACACCGATGCCAAAGCTGCGCTCGACGCCGCCGACGGCAACGTCCTGGATGCCATCATTTGGCTCGAGTCGCAGGGCAAGACCCAGACCACGTCGGCGCATGCCGCCACCGAGTCCGCGCCAGTCGATGAGCCCTCTGCCGAGATGGTCGCCGCGCAGGCCGCCTACGAAAAGTCGAGCGAAAAGACCGACTTTTCCAAGAAGATGGACAGCGTGTGGGAGTACCTCAAAAAACTCTTCCGCCTGAGCCTGGACACCAAGTTTATCGCCACGCGCCGCGATGCGATCATCCTCAACATCCCCATCCTGATTCCCATCATCGCTCTGTTTGCCTGGGGCGCCACGATCTGGCTGATGCTTATTGGCCTGTTCTTTGGCATGCGTTACCGCATCGATAGCGACGGCGACGTGCCCGGCAGCATCAACAACCTGATGGACCACGCCGCCGACGCCGCGGACGGCATCAAGCAAAATCTGAACGACGACAAGTAATCGCAGACGGGGGGCACGCATGGCACGAATCCTGATCGTAGAGGACGAGGAGAAAATCGCCCGCTTTGTGACACTCGAGCTAGAGCACGAGGGCTACCAGGTGGAGCACGCCGCCGACGGACGCACCGCCGTTGACCTGGCGTTGGAGCGCGACTACGATCTGATTCTGCTCGATGTACTGTTACCGCAGCTCAACGGCATGGAGGTGCTGCGGCGCATACGCAAGCACAAGGATGTGCCAGTGATCATGGTCACCGCGCGCGATGCCGTGATGGACAAGGTTGCCGGGCTCGACGCCGGCGCCGACGATTACCTGACCAAGCCGTTTGCGATCGAGGAGCTGTTCGCACGGATCCGCGTGGCGCTGAAGCGCTCGGAGGCCGTGCGGGCGGCTTCGGGCGTTGGGGCCGGGGAGGGCGTAGCGAGCGGCACGGCCGCCGGTATCGCCACAATGTCCCCGGCAACCGACACGGCCCAGACCGCTGCCTCGCCCTCCCCCGCCACGCTCACCGTGGGCTCGGTCGCGCTCGATCCCAACCGCCGCGAAGTCACCGTCGGCAGCGTGCCCATCATGCTCACGGCCCGCGAGTTCGATGTGCTCGCCTTGCTTATGGCGCACGCCGGCACCGTGCTCACACGCGAGCGCATCGCGCACGAGGCGCTGGGCTACGAATACGTGGGCGACACCAACAACGTCGACGTGCACATCGCGCACCTGCGCGCCAAGATCGAGGACGCCGGCGGCGCCCGCATCATCCAGACCGTGCGCGGGGTGGGCTATGTCTGCCGCGCGTAACGACGAGACCAAGCGCGTCACCTCCATCGCCCGCGCCATCAACTGGAGCTATATGTGGCGCCGCTTGATGAGCCACATCTGGCTCGATCTGTTACTGTTGGTTATTGCGGCGGCGATCCTCGTCTATGGATACAACCAGACGCTGCCCGATGGCGCGTTTACCGCGGGATGGATCCCCGGCGCCGCCGTTCGCAGCATGTCGCTGACGCCCGCGCGCGGCTGGGACCTGACAACGCTCACCTATACCGTCGAGCTTGCGCGTACCACCAAGACTTTCCCCCTCGCGCAGGACCTCGTCGCGCTATGGCCTCTCTACCTTGTCGTTGTGAGTTGGCAGGTCATCAGCGTGCTCAACATGCTCGGCGGCGCCCGCCGCGTGCGCCGCACCATGGCGCCGCTCAACGATCTGGCCCTGCGCGTGGACGAACTCGGCCGCATGCAGCTCTCCGGCGGCAAGATGGAAACACTGGAGCAGGCCATCGAGCGCGCAAGCGTCGACTCGCCGAGCGTTACTACCGGCGACGCCGACCTGGCAAGCATCGAGGTTGCACTCAACCGCCTACTGCGCCAGATGCAAGAGGCCAAGCTGCAGCAGATGCGCTTTGTCAACGATGCGAGCCACGAGCTGCGCACGCCCATCGCGGTGATTCAGGGCTACGTGAACATGCTCGACCGCTGGGGCAAAGACGACCCGGACGTGCTGGCAGAGTCCATTGCCTCGCTCAAGGCCGAAAGCGAGCACATGCAGGAGCTCGTGGAGCAGCTGCTGTTTTTGGCGCGCGGCGATGCCGGCCGTACCGTACTGAGGCGCGCGAATACCAACCTGGCCGCTCTGGTCGGCGAAGTGTGCGAGGAATCGCAGATGATCGATGCCGAGCACACGTATCGGCTGGCGTACGACGCCGCGCTTGCCAGCGACCCGTGCTGTGACGCGCCTGTCGACGTGGCGCTCGTGAAGCAGGCTCTGCGCGTGATCGTGCAAAACGCCGCCAAGTACTCGGATGCGGGCACGAGCATCACATTTAGCGTAGCGCCGGATACGGGCGCGGGCGCGATCGACATAAGTGTTGAGGACGAGGGCATCGGCATGAATCAGGAATCCGCAGCTCATGCGTTTGAACGGTTCTACCGCGCTGACAACGCACGCGATGCCGGCGCGCAGGGCTCGGGCCTGGGGCTTGCCATTGCCAAGTGGATCGTCGACAGCCATGGCGGCGTCATCGGCGTGACCTCGGTCGAGGGCGTCGGCAGCCGCTTTACGATTCGCCTGCCGCGGTAGGGATGCCCCTCGGCATAAATAAAGGGATAAGGCCATGCGGCCCTATCCCTTTTTGCTAGCTATGGCAGCTTGTGCGCTACTCGCGGCACAGGTGCACGGCGAAACCGGCGAACTCGCGCTTAAAGTACACGAGCTTGGTGCCGCCGTCGGGCAGCAGCACGCGCGACTCCTCGTTGACCTCGAGCCCGCGCTCGGCAAACCACTTCTCAGCCGCATCGATGTCGTTGACGGCAAAGCCGATGTGGCCCTTGGCGCCACGACCGTTCTGCTTCATGATCTCGACCAGCGAATCGTTAAAGTACGAAACGGGGGTCTCGATGACGGGCAGGCCCATCATCGTCGAGAACAGCTCCGCGATCTCCAGGGCGTCTGCCGGATCGGCAGCGTTAATGCCCACATGGGCAACGCGAATGCCAAAGAGCTCAACCGGATTGGCGTTCTGCTCACTCATACAGTCAGCGCCTACTGAGCCATAACGTCGAGGACGGCCTTCTCGGCAGCGACGCGGTTCATGCCGGTCATGAAGGGCACGCCACTCACGTACGGGCAGGTGAGGCCCTCGGGGGCAACGGTGGTGGCGATCAGCAGGTCGGCGCCCTCGTCGCAGTAGTCCTTGGCCTCGGAGATGGCGCACTGCACGATCTCGTACTTGTCGGCGTAACCGTTGGCGTCGAGCAAGGTGGCGACCTTCTGGGCAACGAGCGTGGAAGTAGCAGCGCCAGCACCGCAAGCCAAAACGATTTTCTTCATAGGTAATGTCTCCCTTCATGGTTTACTTTAGGTAAGTGTACCGCAGCGAGCGATAGCACTCGGCCTCGATGAGCTTTTATGCCAGTTTGCTTGCGCGCTGCGTATAATACATCCAGTACGTGTTGTCATACCGCTCGCTTTATGAGTGACTAAGGACCCTAATATGCCCGATTCCCGCACACTCTGGACCGCCGTCGTTATCATCTGCATCGCCGTGTCGGTGTTCTTTAGCGTCAAAAAACGCACCACGTTTAAGCGCCTGCAGCAGTTGATGGCCGCCAAACAGTGGGACGAGTTCGATCGTTTGCTCGACGGCAAGCTCACCAGCATGCTGTACCCGCGCTACAACCGCGACTACCTGCGCCTGAACTCTTATCTGCTGCGCGAGGACCACGAGCGCGCCGATGAGATGTTCGATTTGCTGCTGGGGCTCAATCTGCCCAAGATGCAGCGCGTCGACCTGGTGATCAAAGCCTTTAACTACTACGTTGGCCAGGAGGACCGCAAAAAGTCCAAGGAGCTTCTGCACGAGATCAAGGGCTTTGAGGGGGGTCAGGCCGAGGCGGTCGCACACGAGTGTCAGCTGATGTACGACACGATGATCCTCAAACGCCACAACGACATCCCCGAGCTGGAGCGCATGCTCAAGGATGCCGGTGACGACCCGGTCAAGCGCTGCCGCCTGGAGTACCTGTTGGCCCTGCAGTACCAGAACAAGGGCGACGAGGCCAAGTTCCAGGAGTTCCTGGAGAAGTCGGGCCAACACTCGATGGCCGTCAACGCGTAACGGACGGCTTGTGCTAGACTTCTAGTCTTACGGGGGCGTGGCGGAATTGGCATACGCAGGAGACTTAAAATCTCTCGCCGCAAGGATTGTGGGTTCGAGTCCCACCGCCCCTACCATATGGATTTTTCGAGCCCGTGTCCCCCAGGGATGCGGGCTCGTTTCTTTCGGACGCCGGTGGGGCTCGAACCCGCGAGGGGGCAAGCGTCAAGCGGACGCGCAGCGTCCGCAGCGAGCCGGCGAGGGCGCCGGCAGGCGGCCGAAGCCGGTGCGGATTTGCGCAGCAAATACGCAGACGTCCCACCGCCCCTACCATTTGGCTTTTACGAGCCCGTGTCTCTTTGGGATGCGGGCTCGTTTCTTTTGGATGCCGATACAGATGGTGAGTTGCGGTGGAATAGTTCTTGTTTATGCTGTTTACCAGCCTATTTAAGAACTATTTCACCGCAGCTTAGGTTGATACTCCCACATTTTTCGATGGAAGAACGTGGTTGTCTCGCACATTTTTCGATGGAAAAACGTGGTTGTCTCGCACATTTTCCAAGGGAAACGCGCATACGGCCTTATACTAGCCGAGAGGGTTGGGAGGCAATATGCAACGACAGCTTATGAGTGAACTTATCGCTTGGAAATCAAGGGCGAATCGCAAACCTCTCTTGCTTAAGGGAGCCCGCCAGACAGGAAAGACGTGGCTTCTTAACAAATTCGCAAGCCAGCAGTATCGAAACGCCATTCGTTTTGACTTTATGCTCGAGCCGAGCGCACGTTCGCTGTTCGATGGGGACCTCGACCCCAAGCGCATCATCTCCCAGATAGAACTCCTAAGTGGCCAAAACATAACGCCGGCAGACACGCTCATCATTTTCGACGAGATCCAAGAGGCGCCGCGCGGCATCACCTCGCTCAAGTACTTCAACGAGCTTGCACCCGAATACCACATCATGGCAGCCGGTTCCTATATGGGCCTCGCACTCCGGCGCGAAAACGAGTCATTTCCCGTCGGCAAAATTGACCAGCTCACCATGCGTCCCATGGGGTTTGCCGAGTTCGTTCGTGCCGTCGACGGCAACCCGCTCGCCGACGCCATCCTTGCCGCAGACATGAACCTTCTAGCAAACGTTACCGAAAAGCTCGAGCACTTGCTCAAGGAATACCTTGTTGTCGGCGGTATGCCCGAAGTTGTCTCCGCTTTCGCCGAGACACGCGACTTCATCGAAGCCCGAAGGCTTCAGCAGCAAATCATCGAGGCTTACGAATCCGATTTTGGCAAACATGCACCCGCCCGCATCGTCGAGCGCATGAGGTTGGTCTGGAAATCCCTTCCCGGCCAGCTTGCAAAGGAAAACAAGAAGTTCGTCTACGGAGCCCTTCGCCCCGGGGCGCGCGCACGCGATTTTGAGGAAAGCCTCCAGTGGCTCGCGGACTACGGAATCGTTCATAAGGTTCCGCGCGTTTCTGCCCTCAGAGCACCGCTCTCGAGCTATGAGGATCTCTCGGGCTTCAAGCTGTTTTGCATTGACACCGGCATCCTTGGAGCGCTCTCCAGCCTCCCCCCGACCATCGTCCTAAACGGATCCGCTGTTTTCACTGAGTTTAAGGGCTCGCTCACCGAGCAATATGTCGCACAGGAACTCTTGCTGCAAGGCAAAAGTCCTGCGTACTGGTCCTCTACCTCCGGCAATGCCGAAACCGACTTTGCCATCGACCATGCGGGAACCGTGTTTCCGCTTGAGGTCAAGGCGGCGGAGAATCTCAAAGCAAAGAGCCTGAAAATAGCCTGCGAAAAATTCAAGCTCATGCGTTGTGTGAGGACCTCCCTGGCGGCATATAGAGATGAGGGCATGCTCGTCAATATTCCGCTTTGGGAGATTGGGCAAATCGACAAGCTGGCATAGGCGCTGTGGGGACGCCCCGCAAGGACTGTCCCCAGAGGTGCCGGCAGAAAAGGAACGTCCCTAAGTGCCGGCTGTTGAGTTGCGGTGGGATAGGGACTGTTTGGGGCCCGAAAGGGCGATTATAGTCCGTATTTCACCGCAACTTATTGGAGGGTGCTCAGGCTCGGAGTCCAGGTGATGGTGGGTAGCTCGCCGTCGAGAACCTCGTTAATGGTGGCGGCCATACCGGCGAGCAGGCTGTTCTCGCTTACGGTGAGCGTGTCGTAGCCGCCGGCTCGCATAAGCTCGCGAATCACCACGGCACCAGCCAAGATCACGCCCGCGCGCTTGGGCTGTACGCCCGGCAACGCGGCAATGCCCGCAACATCCAGCGCGGACATACGCTCGATGGCAGCCGAAACCTGCTCCATCGAAAGCTCGCGCAGGTGCACAAAGCTCGAATCATACGGCTCCAGCTCGTGAACGAGTGCCACGAGCGTGGTGACGGTGCCGCCCACCGCAACGAGGCGTTCGGCGCGCTCAAAGTCGCTGGGCAGGCCTTCAAAATAGGCGGCAAACTGCTCGCCTGCCCACGCGGCAGCGGCAGCAAGCTCGCCATCCGCGGGCGGCAACGCGGAGAAAAAGCGCTCCGTCACGCGGCGACAGCCGATGTCCAGCGAGCGCGTTCCCTCCAGCGCAAAGACGCCGCGCTCCGGCGCGTACACGCCAGTCGCGAGCTCCGTGGATCCGCCGCCCGAATCGGCAACAATGATGCGCTCGCCGGCAAAGTCGTGCGCCACGCCGAAAAACGTCAGGCGCGCCTCGACCTCGCCCGGAATCACCTGTGGCTCAAGCCCCAGATCGCGCAGGCCGTCCAGCAGCAGCGCGGCATTGGACGCATCGCGCGCGGCACTCGTGCAGGTGGTGCAGACGCACACGGCCCCAAAGGCACGGGCCTCGTCCACAAACATGTGACACGCAGCGAGCACACGCTCGACAGCCGCCTCGCAAAAGCGGCCCGTCGCGTCGACGCCCTCGCCCAGATCGGTAATCTCGGTATGCTTGGACGATTCCACAATCGCTCCGCCCTCGACCTGGGCCAACACCAGTCGCGACGACACCGTTCCCAGGTCGATCGCGGCCACCTTATAGCGTTTGCAATTTGTCATTGCGGGCTCCCCTCCGGGCGCTATTTGCCGTTGGACACGACCGTTTGACCCTCGACGCCGTTAAACCCAAACAGCATGTCGAGCGCCTGGATGTACCACGGCGCGTCCTTGCCGACTTCTTCGATTTCCTTGGCCACTTCGCTGGCCTTCTTGGCGTTTGAGGACTTTTTGCTCGACGACGAGTCCGAATCGTCGTCCAAGCCTAGCACGTCAATCTTCTTCTCGCCGGGCATCACCAGGCCCAGGTCCTCGGACGCCGCGTCCTTGATACCCTCCTCCGAGAGCAGCTTGTCGACGCTTTTTTGCAGCTCATCATTGTATTGCTGGCGAATCTCGACCTGCTTGGCCAAGATATCGCTCGAACGCTTTGCCACGTACAGATCGCGCACGGGGAAATACAGGCTCACGAGCACCAGCGCCACCACGATACCGATAAACAGCGGACGCAGAGGGCCATGCGTAAAGTCATAGATCGCCTTGACCACCGCGTTGTCGTTGGCGTAATGCATAAAGTCCGAGCCCGAAAGACGGTTCGAGGGCCTACTCGATTTGTCGTGTGCTTGAGTCGAGGGACGCGACGCATGCGACGAACGTGCCGGGCGCACCGGTCCATCTGCCAAGGTATTTGATTGAGCATTGGGGCGCGAGGTACTTGTCGGGCGCTGCGTGGAGCGGTCGGCGCCGGCATAGGCGGACCCACCGAGCTGCACCGTGCGCGCACGGCGAGGCGACGGCTCGCGCGAACCGGCGGAATAGTACCTGTTGTCGTAAATCTGATCCATGTGCGCCTTGTGCGGTTGAGGTTTGTTTGCGCTAAGTCCTTTAGTTATAGCACGAGCGCCCGCACCGCCTTCGCCAGCCTTTGCTCGACATAAAAAAGGCGCTGAGCCATATGGCCCAGCGCCCGACAGAACTCTGTAGCGTCTAGCTGGAGCGGGGCGAAGCCGAGTCCATCCCCTCCCCACCAGGCTCGTCTATCTAGCGAATGTTGTAGAACGCGGCCTTGCCGGCGTAGCGCGCGCTGCCCTCGAGCTCGTCCTCGATGCGGATGAGCTGGTTGTACTTGGCGATACGGTCGCTGCGGCACGGAGCGCCCGACTTGATCTGGCCGGCGTTGATGCCCACGACCAGATCGGCGATCGTGGAATCCTCGGTCTCGCCGGAGCGGTGGCTCACGATGCAAGCGTAACCGGCCTCCTTGGCGGTCTCGATGGCCTCGAGCGACTCGGTGAGCGTACCGATCTGGTTAACCTTGACCAGGATCGCGTTGGCGGCACCCAGCTCGATGCCCTTCTTGAGGCGTTCGGTGTTGGTGACGAACAGGTCGTCGCCCACCAGCTGCACCTTGTTGCCAATGCGACGGGTCAGCTCGACCCAACCGTCCCAGTCCTCCTCGGCCATACCGTCCTCGATGGAGATGATGGGATAGGTGTCGACGAGCTTCTCCCAGTAATCGACCATCTGGGCACTCGTGTACTCCACGCCCTCGCCCTTGAGCTCGTACATGCCGGTCTCGGCGTTGTAGAACTCGGTCGATGCCGGATCCATGGCGTACATGAAGTCGACGCCGGGCTTAAAGCCAGCCTTCTCGACGGCCTTGGTAATGTACTCGAACGGCTCGGCGTTGGTCTTGAGGTTGGGCGCAAAGCCGCCCTCGTCGCCCACGCCGCCGCCCAGGCCGGCCTCGTGCAGCACGCCCTTGAGGGTGTGGTAAACCTCGGCGCACCAACGCAGGCCCTCGGCAAAGCTCGGGGCGCCCACCGGCATGATCATGAACTCCTGGAAGTCGACGTTATTGTCGGCATGCACGCCGCCGTTGAGGATGTTCATCATGGGCGTGGGCAGCAGGTGGGCGTTGACGCCGCCCAGGTACTGATACAGCGACAGGCCCGCCGACTCGGCAGCGGCGCGGGCAACTGCCAGCGACACACCCAGAATGGCGTTGGCGCCGAGATTGGTCTTGTTGGGGGTACCGTCCGCGGCAATCAGCGCGGCATCGACGGCGCGCTGGTCGAAGGCGTCGAGGCCCACGACGGCGTTAGCGCACTCGTTATTGACGTGCTCGACGGCCTGCGAAACGCCCTTGCCCAGGTAGCGGCCCTTGTCGCCGTCGCGCAGCTCGCATGCCTCAAAGGCGCCGGTCGAAGCGCCCGAAGGCACCATTGCGCGGCCGAAGCTGCCGTCCTCGAGCACGACCTCGACCTCGACAGTGGGATTGCCGCGGCTGTCGAGCACCTCGCGACCGTAGACGTCCAAAATATCACTCATGCTGTCTCCCTCTCACTTGGAAACGTAGTGGATGCAAGCGACCGGCTGACCGTGCACCGTCGGTGTGCCTCCGTAAGTTAGCCATGTCGCACTTTTTGCATTATGCCCTAAGTTAGCCGAGGGATACACTTGTTTTTCGAAATAAATAGCGGGAACGATGAGGCGTGTCAGCCCGTCGTTCCCGCAGTCTTACTCCTCCGCCTTTGCGGCATCCCACAGGTCGTTAAGGCCGTGGGTCGAAAGCTCGGCAAGATCCACGTGGGCGTTGGCCGCCATCTGCTCCATCGCAGCCCAGCGGCGGCGGAACTTGGCCGTGCTCGCGCGCAGGGCACTCTCGGCGTCAATCCCCTCTTTGCGCGCAACGTTGACTAGGGCAAAGAGCAGGTCGCCAAACTCCATCTCGCGCTCGGACGAGCCGGGCTCCTCGGCCTCAAACTCGGCACGCTCCTCGGCAACCTCGTCCCACACGTCTTGGACCGTCTCCCACTCAAAGCCCACGGCAGCCGCCTTGCGCGACACCTTCTGAGCCTGCATCAGCGCCGGCAGATGCGTGGGCACGCCGTCGAGCAGACCCTCGGGCGCAGCCTCGCCTGCCGCCACGGCCTTGTCCTTGGCAGCCTTCTCGGCAAGCTTAACCTCGTCCCAGATCTTGAGCACCTCGTCGGAGCTCTCGGCATCCGCATCGCCAAACACGTGCGGATGACGACGGATGAGCTTGGCGTCGATATCGCGTGCCACATCGGCAAGTGTAAACTCGCCGGCGTCCGCCGCAATTTGCGCATGCAGTACCACCCGCATGAGCACGTCGCCCAGCTCCTCGCGCAGATGCGCCACGTCGTCCGCCTCGATGCAATCGAGCGCCTCGTAGGCCTCCTCGATCATGTTCTTGCCAATGCTGCAGTGCGTCTGCTCGCGGTCCCACGGGCAGCCATCGGGCTGACGCAGACGCCAGATGGTCTGCACCAGATGCTGCAGCTCGGCCGACGCGTCGACCAGCGTGGACAGGTCGCGCGAACCCTCGGCATTTTGCTGAGCCATATGCTCGGCCATGGTTAGTCCTCCTCCATGATCACGTGACGGAACGCACCGTCCTCGTAGATACCGTAGCCGTGCGTGCCGTCTTTGGGAATGCTCACGCTGCCGGGATTGAAGAGCCACAGGCCCGGGTGCGTCTCGCTCGCTTCGTTGACCTTGATGTGCGTATGGCCGTAGACGAGCGCGGAGCCCTCGGGCAGCGCGGGCGCGTGGTCGACGCTGTTGTGCATGCCGGCGCCAAAGACGTGGCCGTGCGTCAAGAACAGCTCGCGGCCGGTCTCGTCAAACAGGGTGGCGTAGTCGGCCATGACAGGGAAGTCGAGCACCATCTGGTCGACCTCGGCGTCGCAGTTGCCGCGCACCGCGATGATGCGGTCGGCCAGGGCGTTGAGCAGAGGAATCACGCGCTTGGGGGCGTAATCGCGCGGCAGGTCGTTGCGCGGGCCGTGGTAGAGCAGGTCGCCCAGCAGCACGATGCGGTCGGGCTGCTCGGACTCGATGGCGGCGACCAGGCGCTCGGTCCAGTATGCCGAGCCGTGAATGTCGGAAGCGATGAGGTATTTCATGGGAAGTCCTTTCGGGATGGGGCAAATAGGGTTGGCGCGCCACTCGGCCGTGTTACTCAAATCGCAGTACCGCGCTCTGGGCAGCCTGCATCACGCGCTGGAGCGGCACGTTGTGCACGCGGGCGAGACGGGCGCAGTCCTCGTACTCGGGCGCCGCACGCTCACTGCCGTCGGGCAGGGTGGCCACCTTGACGGCTACCTCGCCCCAAGGCGTCGCCACCTGCTCAAAGCGGCGCGGCAGGCAGACGCGCTCCATAATCTGGCGCCGGATACCGTTGGTCGTGGTTTCCAAAAAGATAATCGTCTGCAGGCGTTCGATATCCTCATGCGAGCAGATCACCTGCAGCTGCCAGCCGGGGCGGCCTTTTTTGCAGTAGAGGGGCAGCCAGTGCACCTCGCGGGCGCCCGCCTCGCGCAGGCGGTCGGCGGTATAGGCGAGTACCTCGGGCGACGCATCGTCGATGTCGCACTCCAGCTTGACGATGGTCTCGGGCGCATCGGTCTCGCGGGACAGCGGAGATGTACTTCCACGTTGCATACGGTCCGGATCCTTTCCGCACGGGCTCGTTTTATTCACCCAAACGCTAGCACATCGGACGTGGCACAGGCGTGACTTTCGTCCGTCGCCGCCCTTGCCCCTATCCAAACATGTACGTCAGCCTCCAAACATGTCATTTTTTGTCGGTTTTGAAGGCTGACGTACACGTTTTGGAGCGGGGTCGCACACGATCAGAATTGCGCCCGCACTCCGTTCACCACAAAGTTCGCCGCACTCAACAATTTTGAACTTTCTACGCAGTTCATCGGCTAAAAATTACCATCGGCATACTTACTCGCTGCACGATGTTACTCTAGTTGCATTTGGCTAACTAAGCGGCTGCCGAGGGCCCCGCCCGGCACCGTTACGGCATAGGAGGTTTCATGTTCGAGAAGCGGCTCTTCTCCCTGGTTCCGCAGGCAACGCCCTACATTATGGCAAGCGTCCTGTTTAAGTGGATCGCGCTCATGGCAAACATCACGGTGATGTGGGTGCTTGCGCGCATCTTGGGCGGCATCGTCACGGACGGCCTTTCCGCCGCGCTCGCCGTCGATGCCCTCGCACAGGCGGCCTTACCGCTCGCCGCCGCCATCATCGTGCGCGCCGCCTCCATCTACCTGGCCCAACGCGCCGGCGACAAGGCCGCATTCGAGGCCGTCCGCCGCGTGCGCTCGCTCGTCTACGATAAGCTCACCGCACTCGGCCCCTCCTACACCGAGACCGTCCCCACCGCCGAGGCCGTCCAGACCAGCGTCGAGGGCGCCACGCAACTCCAGGTGTACTTTGGCGGTTACCTGCCGCAGCTCTTCTTTGCCGGCTTGGCACCCATCACGCTGTTTGTAATGCTCACGGGCCAGGCGGGTCTTCCCGCCGCGCTGCTGCTCGCCTGCGTTCCGGTCATTCCCGTCTCCATCATGATGGTCATGCGCAACGCCAAAAAGATTGGTTCCGAGTACTGGGGCAGCTACGTCGACCTGGGCGGCATGTTCCTGGAGGCCGTGCAGGGTCTCACCACCCTTAAGGTCTACCAGGCCGATCGCAGCTGGCACGAGCGCATCAACGCCGAGTCCGAGCGTTTCCGCACAGCGACCATGCGCCTGCTGGTGATGCAACTGCGCTCCATTTGCGTTATGGACCTGGTCGTCTATATGGGCGCCGCGCTCGGCATTATCGTAGCCGCGCTGCAGCTCGCCACGGGCAAGATCGGCTTTGAGGCTGCCTTCCTCATCGTCTTTCTGTCGCAGGAGTTCTTTTTGCCCATGCGCCGCCTGGGATCGCTGTTCCACACGGCCATGAACGGCATGGCCGCCTCGCGCCGCATGTTTGGCATTTTGGATACGCCCGAGCCCGAGCGCGGCGATGTTGAGCTTGACGGTCGCGGCGATATCGAGCTCGCGGGCGTGAGCTATGCATACGGCGACCGCACGGTGCTGGACAGCGCCAGCGCGACCATTGCGCACGGCTCGCTCGTGGCACTCGTGGGCGAAAGCGGCGGCGGCAAGTCCACGCTCGCGGGGATTATCGCGGGCCGCAAGGGTGCCTACCGTGGCAGCGTTCGCATCGACGGCGTCGAGCTGCGCGATGCCACGGCCGCCTCACTCATGCGCACCGTCACCCTGGTGCCCACCAACGGCTACCTGTTTGCCGGCACCCTGCGCGACAACCTGCTGCTCGCCCAGCCCAACGCCACCGATACCGAGCTCATGGATGCGCTCGACCGCACGCGCGTGGCGGCCTTTGTGCAGGCCAACGGCGGGCTCGACATGATGATTAACGAGGGCGGCACCAACCTTTCGGGCGGCCAGCGCCAGCGCGTGTGCATGGCCCGCGCCCTGCTGCACGACTCGCCGATCTATGTGTTTGACGAGGCTACGAGTAACGTCGATGCCGCAAGCGAGGCCGCGATCGGCGAGGTCATTGCGTCGCTTGCCGGCGAGCACACCGTAATCGTGGTGGCGCATCGCCTGTCGACGATCGTGGACGCCGACCAGATTCTGGTGCTGGAGCGTGGCCGTATTGCCGAGCACGGGACTCACGGCGAGCTCTTGGCCACCGCGGGCGCCTATGCGCGCATGTGGAATAGCCAGGAGCAGCTCTCGGCATATGCGTATGCGGAGGATGATGCCGAGGATGCCGACGCGGCTGAGGCTGTTGACGACAGCGCCGCCTGCACCGATAGCTTCAACGGTGCCGGCTCGTCTTCCGCTGCCGCGGCGCCTGACTCCGGCCGCGCTCGTCGCTCGGCGCCGTCCATCATGTGGCGCATGATGGGGCTCGTCCGACCGCTTGCCGGCTGGCTTATGCTAGCTGTCGTGCTGGGCAGCATTGGTATGTTCACCGCCGCGTTTGTTCCGGCCTTTGGCGCCTTTGGCCTTATGGCCGCGCTGGGCCGTAACGCCTTGGGGCTTGGTCTTATCGCAGCATGCGCGGCCTGCGCCGCCTGCGGCATCGCACGCGGGCCGCTCCACTACGGCGAGCAGCTCTGCAACCATTACATCGCATTCCGTCTGCTCGCACACATTCGCGACCTGGTGTTTGGCGCCCTGCGCCAGCTCGCCCCCGCCAAGCTCGAGGGCCGCGGCAAGGGCGAGCTCGTGAGCCTGGTCACCTCGGATATCGAGCTGCTCGAAGTCTTCTACGCGCACACCATCTCGCCCATTGCCATCGCTCTGGTCTGCACCGTTGTGTTTGAGGGCTTTTTGCTGGCTGTAAGCCCCGAGCTCGCGGGCATCGCGCTCGTGGCCTACGCGGTCCTGGGCGTGCTGCTGCCCCTGACCTCGGCCAAGGCATGCGGCACCACCGGCCGCCAGAGCCGCGAGGGCGCCGGTAAGCTGGGTGCCTTTGTGCTCGACAGTCTGCGCGGCGCATCCGAGACTATCCAGTTTGCCGGTGGCGCCGATCGCAGCCGTGCCCTGGGCAAGCTGACCGAGCAAGTCGGCGCCGTGGACGCGCGCCTCAAGCGCCGCCAAGCGGCCAGTGAGGCCGTAGCCGATGCGCTTATTCTTGCGGCCAATCTGGTGATGCTCGGACGTGCGCTGCAGCTGGTGGCTGCGGGAACGATTGACTTTGCCGCAGCGTTTGTCGCCGTCTTTACCTTTGTGTCGTCGTTTGGCTCGGTGATGGCCGTGAGCCGCCTGGGCGCCTCACTGCAGGAGACGCTCGCCTCGGGCGCACGCGTGCTCGATTTGCTCGACGAGCAGCCCCAGTGCGCCGAGGTCGCCGACGGACAGGACGTTGAGTTTGCCGGCGCCGCAGCCGAGCATGTGAGCTTTAGCTATGCGGGCGGCGTGGACGCGGTCGGTGCCGACGCCACAGAGCAGGCCGCGAACGACCCCGCTTCGAGTCTCATCCTCGACGACGTGACCTGCGCCTTTGCGCCCGGTACCATGACCTGTATCATGGGGCGCTCGGGCTCGGGCAAGTCGACGCTGCTTAAGCTGCTCATGCGCTTTTGGGACCCCGCAGCCGGCACCATCACGGTGAGCGGCGTCGATGCCCGCCACATCAACACGGCGAGCCTGCGCAGTCACGAGGCCTATATGACCCAGGACACACATCTGTTCTGCGGCACCGTACGCGAGAACCTGCTGGTCGCGCGTTCCGATGCATCCGATGCCGAGCTGCTCGATGCCTGCCGTTCCGCTTCGCTTACCGCCCTCATCGACCGCCTGCCGCAGGGTCTCGACACCCCGGTTGCCGAGCTGGGCGACTCGCTCTCGGGCGGCGAGCGCCAGCGCATCGGCCTTGCGCGCATTTTCCTCAACGACGCGCCTTTCATCTTGCTCGACGAGCCCACCAGCGCACTCGACGCTCTCAACGAGGCAGCCGTAATGCAGGCCGTTGACGAGCTCAAGCGCCGCGGCAAGACCATCGTGCTCGTAAGCCACCGTGCCAGCACCTGCGCCTTTGCCGATTGCTCGCTTTCGGTCGAGCACGGGAGGCTGAGCTAATGGCACGCCCGATCGACACACCGGAGCTGGCACGCAAACGTGGGCGCGAGGTCCAAATGGTGTCGCAGATGATTGCGCTGTGGTGTCGTGGGCATCATGGCGGCGGGCATGCGATCGAGCAGGCTGGCGACGATGAGCCCGTGCGCGTGAAGCTCGGCCTTCGGACCATTACGCTCTGCCCCGAATGCGCCGAGCTGCAGAAATACGCCATCACGCGCATTGAGCACTGCCCGCACATGGGCACCAAGACATTTTGCTCGGCCTGTCCTTCGCATTGTTACCGGCCTGCCATGCGCGAGAAGATCCGCGAGGTCATGCGCTGGTCGGGACCGCGTATGATCCGCTATCGCCCCATCACCGCCGTGAGACACGCGATGGTAACAGTGCAGGCCAAACGCGCGGCGGCACGAAACAAGTAGTCGCCGGCGCCGGCACGCGCCGCGCAGCCTTTCCAATCGATTTCGAGCTCCGGCGTGCACGGCGTGTTGAGAGCTGCACCATTACAATGGAGCGAATTCGCCAAATGCAAAGGAGTCGCCATGCCCGCATGCCCGCTGGTCGATTGCCACACCCATACCTCGTTTTCGGACGGCCATGCCTCGTTTGAGGACAACGTCCGCGCTGCTGCCGCCGCCGGCTGCCGCGTCATGGTCTCGACCGATCACCTCACCCTGCCCGCCAGCATGGACGCCAACTGCGAGGTGCAGGTTGTCGAGAGCGACCTGCCGACGCATCGTCTGGCCTTTGAGGACGCCCGCAGGCTTGCCGCGCAAATCGCGCCGGAGCTCGAGCTTATCTATGGCTTTGAATGCGATTGGTACGAGGGCTGCGAACCCTTGGTAGAGCGCTGGTCCCAGAGCGCCGTGGTGCGCTTGGGCAGCGTGCACTGGATTGGCAACCCGGGAGATATTGCGGCAGGCGCCGCGGGCATGGCGGGAACGGAAAACGTCGCTCGCCCCGATACACCCGATTCGCCCTGCGGCTGGATCGACGACGACACCAACCTGCACGTCTGGGAAAACTTAGGCGTGCGCGGCGTGTGGGAGCGCTACGTCGACGACTGGTGCCGTGCTTGCGAAAGCTCACTCAACTTTGACGTGATGGCCCATCCCGACCTGGTCATGCGCTTTTCGAAGGACGGCTTTGCACCCGACTTTGATCCCGCGCCGTTTTGGGAGCAGATGGCCGAATGCGCCCACGATACGGGTCGCCGCGTTGAGGTCTCGACGGCTGCACCGCGCAAGGGCCTTGACGACTACTATCCCGCAACCGGCCTTTTGCGCTGTTTTGCCCATGCCGAGGTGCCCATTACCTTTGGCTCAGACGCGCACCGCGCCTGCGATATTTGTTGGAACATCCGCGAGGCCCAGGCCCACGCCTACGACTGCGGCTACCGGGCCTTCGATATCCCCCACCCCACCGGCGAATGGGAATCCACGCCCCTCGCCTAACTGGTCGTTTTAGAACGTCCCCAATGACTAGTGGCGGCGGGCGTTGAGTTCGCCGGCCAGTTCGTCGAGGGTGATGCCATAACGCTCAAGGGTTACGAGCAGGTGGTAGACCAGGTCGCCGGCCTCGTAGCGGATGTGGTCGTGATCGTTATCCTTGCAGGCCATGATGACCTCGCTCGCCTCCTCGGCAAGCTTCTTGAGCAGCTCGTCCTCGACGTCGGTCAGCAGACGGGCGGTATAGCTCTCCTCCGGCGACGCATCGCGACGACCGTGAATCACCTCGGCCAGTCCCGTCAGCGTCTCACCGATGTTTCCCGGCTGCACGTTAGCTGTTCTGACTCCCATGGTTATTTCCTCTCGTTACTGCAGCGTAAAGTAAGTACCGGTCTCATCGAACCGAGGCTTTGCGCCCTTTTTCTCAAAGAACTCAACGATGACGGCATGAGCCTCATCGAGCCTTTCCTTCTCGGCCTCGAGCCAAAGCGACTGCGCCCCGCAGGCATCAGTCAGGTGCACGCGGCATGGCACGCCCGCGCGGAGCAGCTCGGTGTTGCAGTCGGCGACCTCGAACGGCGTCACGACTTTCATCGCACTCCCCCTTCCACGCGCTTAAAGAAGCAGGTACGGTTGCCGGTATGGCAGGCCGGACCCGGAGAATCGACCTTGACCAGTAGCGTATCGCTATCGCAGTCGGCCCAGAGCTCCTTGACCTCCTGCATGTTGCCACTCGTCGCGCCCTTGTTCCAGAGCTCCTGACGGCTGCGACTCCAAAACCACGTGGTCCCGGTCTTGAGCGTCAGCCCCACCGATTCCTCGTTCATCCAAGCAACCATAAGCACCTCACCGGTGTCATGCTGCTGAACCACGCAAGGAATCAGCCCGCGGGCGTCGTATTTAAGCTCGGTAGCATTTATTACCTCAGTCATCATTTCTCCCAAGTAACAAACGAAATCCCACAGGTCGGCGAGGGTTGTCCAGGTGCCGCAGGTTGCCGCGAAAGAGGAGCGACGCGTACTTTGGTACGCGAGCGACGGTTTGAGCGGCAAGATGCGGTGCCTGGGCAAGCCGCAGCACTAGAAGTCCAGCCTCACAGGGATGCCTTGGCTGGCCATATACTCCTTCACCTGGCGAATGCTGAAAGTTCCAAAGTGAAAGACGCTGGCCGCCAGCACGGCATCGGCCTCGCCCTCGATCACGCCCTCGGCAAAATGCTCGAGCGTGCCCACGCCGCCGCTTGCGATCACCGGGATCGGCACCGCGCGCGCCACGGCGCGGGTGAGTGCCAGGTCGAAGCCAGCCTTGGTGCCGTCGCGATCCATGCTGGTGAGCAAGATCTCACCGGCGCCGCGACGAGCCGCTTCCTCGGCCCACGCCACCGCATCGATACCCGTGGCGTTGCGACCGCCCGCCGTGAAGACCTCCCACTTGTCGGCATCCGGCTGACCGGGCAGGCCCACGCGCTTGGCATCAATCGCCACGACCACGGCCTGGCTGCCAAACGCCGCGGCGGCCTGGCTGATCAACGACGGATCGCGCACGGCGGCAGAGTTAAGCGACACCTTGTCGGCACCGGCGGCAACCATGGTTCGCATGCCCGCCAAGTCGCGGAAACCGCCGCCCACGGTATAGGGAATAGCGAGCTCCTCGGCCGCGTGCGCCGCCATCTCGATGGTCGTCGCGCGGTTGTCGCTCGTCGCGGTAATGTCCAGGAAGACGACCTCGTCTGCACCCTCGCGGTCGTAGGCGCGCGCCAGCTCCACCGGGTCGCCAGCATCGCGCAGGCTCACAAAGTTGACGCCCTTGACCACGCGGCCGTCCTTAACATCCAGACAGGGAATCACGCGTTTGGCAAGCATGGGCTACTCCTTCCCTCGGGCGGCGGCCAACGCCTGGGCCAGCGTAAAGTTGCCCTCGTAGAGCGCACGACCGGTAATGGCACCCTCGATGGCATCCTCGCCCACCGCGGCCAGTGCGCGGATATCGTCGAGCGTCGAGATGCCGCCCGAAGCCACGACGGGAAAGCCCGCGACCTCGGCCACATGGCGATACGCCGCCACGTCGATGCCCGTCTGCATGCCATCGCGCGCGATGTCGGTATACACCAGATGCTTAAAGCCCAGCTCGGTGAGCTGCGCCACGGCGTCGTCGAGCGCCACACCCGCGCCGTCGCGCCAACCATTCACCTTGACCTGGCCGTCACGGGCGGCAATGTCTGCCACCAGTAACTCGCCAAAGCCTTGCGCCGCCACCTCGGCAAATCCCGGCTCGGTCACGAGCACCGTGCCTAGCGCGATGCGACGCGCGCCGTAGCCGGCCAGCTCGTCGATGCGCGCGAGCGAACGAACGCCGCCGCCCACGTCCGCGGACAGACCGTCGACGCCGCAGATGGCCTTAATCGCTGCCAAGTTGGCAGCGCACGCGTCCTCGTCCTCGCCAAAGGCAGCGGACAGGTCGACGACGTGCACCCAGCTCGCGCCCTGCTCGGCAAAGGAGCGGGCAACGGCCACGGGGTCGTCAGAATACACCTTACAGCGGCTCCGGTCGCCGCGCTCCAGGCGCACGACCTTGCCGCCGATCAAATCGATTGCGGGAAACAGAATCATCGGCCGGCCCCCTCGACGATGCTCACGAAGTTCTTAAGGATGCGCTGACCCAGCGCAGAGGATTTCTCGGGATGGAACTGGCAGCCCCACACGTTGCCGTGGCGCACGATGCACGGGAAGCTCCGTGTATAGTGCGTGCGCGCCAACACATCGGCGGCATCGACGTCGTCGGCCACCGCGTAGCTGTGAGTGAAATACATGTTGGCGCCCTCGGCAAAACCGGCAAGCAACGGATCGGCCGCACCGGCGGGCGTCATGCGCACCTGGTCCCAGCCCACGTGCGGGACCTTCAGACGGCTCGACTCCAGGTGCGTGCACGAGCCACGCATGATGCCCAGGCCATCGACCCAGGGACCACCGGCCTGCTCGGAGGCATCGTCGTCCGCGTCCGCGTCCTCGTTCGCAGGCACGCCCTCGTTGCCGCGCTCAAAAAACAGCTGAAGGCCCAGGCAGATGCCGAGCAGCGGAGTTCCGGCGGCAACGGCATCGAGCACGGCCACCTCCTCGCCGCTCTGACGCATAAAGGCGATCGCGTCATAGAACGCACCCACGCCCGGGATGACCAGGCCGTCGGCGTTGCGGATCTGCTCCGGATCGTCCGACGTGCAGGCGGCAGCACCGGCGCGCGCAAGCCCGCGCACGACGCTCGACAAGTTGCCCTTGTGGTAGTCGACCACCACGATCTTCGGTTCGCCCACGCGACCCCTCCACTTCTCATCATCCAAAACCACCACAAAGAGGACAGGCATCTTCGTGGTGGTTTTACCCTTGTGACGGTTACAGCGAGCCCTTGGTGCTGGGGATACCCTGCACGCGGGGATCGAGTTCGCAGGCGCGGCGCATCGTGCGGCCCACGGCCTTAAAGGCGGCCTCGATAATGTGGTGCGAATTGCCGCCCGCCAGCTCGCGCACGTGCAGCGTGAGCTTGGCATCGCGCGCAAAGGCATAGAAGAACTCGACGGCCAGCTCGGTATCAAAGCTGCCCACGCGCTCAGTCGGCACGGGCAGCTCGCAATAGGCCTGCCCGCGACCCGAGATATCCACGGCGGCCATCACGAGTGTCTCGTCCATGGCGATCGCCGCGTCGGCAAAGCGCGTAATACCCGCCTTGTCGCCCAGCGCCTGGCAAAACGCCTCGCCCAGCACAATGCCCGTGTCCTCAACGGTGTGGTGCGCGTCGACCTCGACGTCGCCCACCGCATGCACCGTCAGATCGAACAGGCCATGGCGGCCAAAAGCGTTGAGCATGTGGTCGAAAAACGGCACGCCGGTCGAGATATCGCACACGCCAGATCCGTCCAGGTCGAGCTTTACGACAATGTCGGTCTCGCCCGTCTTGCGGGTTACCTCGGCATAGCGGTCCATCTACATCTCCTCCTTCACCAGCGCGGCAAACGCGGCCAGCACCTCGTCGTTTTCCTGCGGCGTACCCACAGTGATGCGCAGACAGTCCGCAAGCCCCGGCGCGTAGCTAAAGTCGCGCACCAAAATCGAATACTCGTCGCGCAGACGCTCGCGCACGCGCGTGGCATGCGGCGTGCGCACGAGCACAAAGTTCGCCGCGCTCGGCCATGCCTCCACGGGCATGCCATCGGCAGCCATTGCGCGCAGGGCGCACAGCTCGCGCTCGCGCTCGGATGCGATCTGTGCCACCACGGGCGTGTAGGCATCACGGGCACGCACGCAGGCAAGTGCTGCCGCCTGGCTCAGCACGTTAACTGAATAGATCTGGCGAATCGCCGCGAACACGTCGACGACCTCGGGTGCCGCAATCACATAGCCCAGACGCGTGCCGGCGGCGCCAAACGCCTTGGACAGCGTATGTAGAATCACCAGGTTGGGATGCTCGGCGATAAGGCCTTGCGCCGTGGTGGCCGCGCCAAACGAATCGTCGGCAAACTCCACGTAGGCCTCGTCAACCATTACCATGCCGGGGCACGCATCGCACAGCGCCGCGACAAAGTCGAGCGGTGCCACGTCACCCGTGGGGTTGTTGGGCGAGGTCACGATTGCCAGGTTACACTCGGGTGCCGCCGCAAGCACGGCGGCCTGGTCGAGCTCAAAGGTCGCGGGGTCGCGCCACACGTCGCGCACCTCGGTCTGGCAGAGCGACGCAAAGAACGCATACTCGCTAAAGCACGGCGGGCAGTTGAGCAGGGTCCGTCCCGCGCCGCCAAACGCCAACAGGTAGTTATAGAGCAGCTCGTCGCCGCCGTTGCCCACGCAGACATTCTCGCGCGCCACACCATGCCAAGCGGCAAGCTCGTCGCGCAGATCGTTGGACATGGGATCGGGATAGCGGTTGAGCGGCGTGGCAGCCAGGGCGGCGTCGACCGCCTCGCGCACGCCAGCCGGCACGGGATAGGTGTTCTCGTTGGCCGAAAGGTTGATGCGCGTGGGCGTAAAGCTGGGATCGTAGGGCTCAATACCGGCCAGGTAAGGCTGGACGAGCTCCTTCATGCGAGGCGTGAGTTCGGCCATATTAGGCCTCCCCGCCGGTTACGCCAGCGCCATCTGCGCCTGCAGCCGCCAGGTCCACGCCCTCGGCAACCGTCGCCACGGCGTCGCCCGGCCAGGCAACCTTGGTCAGGTCGGCCGCGGCGAGCGACTCGGCGCTCACGGCGGCCTCGCCCTGCTCCAACACGCGGCGACGCAGTGCGGCCGAAAGCGCGTGCGCCCACAGGCCCTCGGCCTCGGCCAGACGCTGCGTAGCGGGAGCGTCGGAGAGCAGGCCCTCGGGCGTATAGCATATAACGCTCGAGCGCTTAACGAACTCTTCGACCGAAAGCGGGTTGGAGAACATGGCCGTGCCGCCGGTCGGCAACGTGTGGTTGGGACCGGCAACGTAATCGCCGAGCGGCTCGGAGCTCCAAGCGCCCACAAAGATGGCGCCGGCGTTGCGAATGCCGCCGAGCAGGCCCATCGCATCCTTGCAGTGCAGCTCAAGGTGCTCGGGCGCCACGGTGTTCACGGCCTCGACGGCGGCCGCCATGTCGGCGGCCACCACGATGGCGCCTTCGTTATCGAGCGAAGCGCACGTAATCTCGGCACGCGGGGACTGCGCTACCAGAATGTCGATACCCGCCTCGACCTCACGCGCAAACTGCTCGTCGCAGGTCACCAGATAGCAGGCCGCCAGCGGATCGTGCTCGGCCTGAGCCATCAGGTCGGCCGCGACCACCATAGGCTTGGCCGTGGCATCGGCCAGCACGCAGACCTCGGAGGGACCGGCGACCATGTCGATACCCACGTCACCCGAGACAATCTGCTTGGCAGCAGCAACAAAGGCGTTGCCCGGGCCGGTGATTTTGTCGACGCGCGGAATGGTCTCGGTACCGTACGCCAGCGCGGCCACGGCCTGGGCGCCGCCCACCATATAGATTTCGTCCACGCCGCCGAGCTTGGCCGCCGCGAGCGTATACGGGCTAATCAGTCCATCCTTTTGCGGCGGGGTCACCATGACCACGCGCTCAACGCCGGCAACCTTGGCGGGAATGGCGTTCATAAGCACGGTGGAAGGGTACTGCGCGCGACCGCCCGGCACGTAGATGCCGGCCGCAGCAAGCGGGGTCACCTTAACGCCGAGCATCGTGCCGTCCGGGCGCGTGGTAAACCAGCTCTGCTCGACCTCGCGCTGGTGGAACTCGCGAATCTGGCGCGCAGCCTTTTCGAGCGCGGCGACAAAGGCCGGATCGAGGCCTTCGAGCGCGGCATCGATCTGCTCCTGCGGAAGACGGAAGCTCTGCAGCTCAACACCGTCAAAACGCTGGCAGTAATCGCGCACCGCAGCATCGCCGTTGGCACGCACGTTGGCCACGATATCGCGAGCGGCGTCGACGATGTTTTGCGGCAGCACGCCCTTACGGTTGAGCTGGTTGGTAACGAGGCGCTCACCGGGAGCAAGCTTGATGGTCTTCATTTCGGTATCCCCTATCGGTCGAGGTTGTGTTCGAAAAACGAGAGACCGGGCGGCGGCGCCAGTCGGCCCGCCGCCCGGACGTTGGGGCGCCCGTGCGTGCTCGCGCTATTGTGCCGAGCCCGCAACGGGCTCAAAATGCTTGTCCTTCACGGCTGCCGCCAAGCGATCTGCCAGATTGCGTACGCGCGGATCCAGACGTGCGGCACCCGGATTGACAAAGAAGCGGGCCGTGCAGTCCATAATGCGACCAGTAATAACGAGGTCGTTATCGCGCAGCGTGGCGCCCGTGGCGGTAATATCCACGATGCGATCGGTCATGCCGACGATGGGACCCAGCTCAATGTTACCGTGCAGCGAGACGATATCGGCGTTCACACCGCGCTCGGCATACCAGGCGCTCGCGATGCGCGGATACTTGGTGGCCACGCGAAGCGACCCGCGGCGGGCATAGTTGCGCTCGGCCTGGCCGGCGCGCCACGCGGGCTCCGCCTCAATGAAAGTGCACAGGCCGTAGCCCAGATCGACCAGCTGCAGCAGGTTGAGGTCGGCCTCGATAAGCGAGTCCCAACCGCAGATGCCGCAATCGGCACCGCCGCAGCCCACAAAGGCGGGCGCATCGCTGGGGCGCACGATGACAAACTCGATATCTCCGACCGCGCCCTCACCGGCACGCGTGTCGCGGCCGCGCACGATTAGGTGACGGCCCGGATCGCGCAACTCAGAGACGTCCAGGCCCGCGGCTTCGAGCACGTCGAGCGTATCGGCCTTGAGCGAGCCCTTGGGCACGGCGATGCGCAGCGGGCCCTCGGCGCCACGGCCCGCGGCGTGATCGCCATCGGAAGCAGCGTCCTCGGCCGAGGTGTGCGCAGCCTCCAGACGCTCGAGCGAAAAGGCGAAACCCGCCGCCGGTACCTCGATGCCGTCGCCAAATGCGCCGGTAAAGATGGAGTCGTAGCGTCCACCCGAACCGACCGGATCGGGCAAGCCACCGGCATAGGCCTTAAAGACCAGACCCGTGTAGTAATCGAACGAGTTCATGATGGAGAAGTCGAACGACAGCACCTGGGCGTCCTCGGGAGCCAGGCCCTCGACCAGGGCGCGCAGCTCGCGCGTGAGCGGCGCGACAATGCCCGCCGCCGCCAGAAGCACATCGACGCGGTCGAGTACCTCGGCGCCGCCGTGCAAGCGCGGCAGCTCGCTAATGGCAACCTTGACGGCATCGGACTCGGCGCTTGCCGCCACGCGGGCATCGAGGCCCACAAAGTCGTTGGCGTGCACGCAGCGCAGGGCCTCGGCAGCCAGCTCGCGATCCTCGCACGCCGCGAGCAGCTCCTTAAACGGACGCACGCTACCTGCGATAATGCGCGCAGCGGGCAGCGCCAGCTTGCGCACCGCCTCGGCCACGAGCGAGACAATCTCGACATCGCCCGCGGTGTCGCCCGCACCGATAAGCTCAAAGCCCAGCTGCGTAAACTGGCGCGAGCCACCGGCATTGCGCTGGCACTCGCGAACCACCGGCGCCTCGTAACGCAGGCGCAAGGGCAGGTCGGCCGCGCGCATGCGGGTCGAGACCAGACGCACGATCGGCAATGTGTTGTCGGGACGGACCACCAGCAGACGGCCATCATCGTCAAAAAGCTTAAACGGCGTGTCCGCGATGCGGCCGCCTTCCTCGAGTGAACCCTTGTCCTCGAGCAGCGGCGTTTCGACCGGAAGGTAATGATGCTCCCTGAAGCAGCCCTTCACCGTATATGCGATCTCCTCGCGCGCCTGAGCCTCCTCGGGCAATATGTCCCGGAACCCCCACGGTGTGGCCGTCATCTGGTGAGCCTCCTCATGCTGTGTTTCATATAGAGCAGAAGACCGGCATAGCTCCGCCGGTCTTCTGGGTACTTTAGCATACTAGAGTGCTTGCGGGGAAAATCGTCTCTCTCGGCTCACGGCGTATTCATTTGGAAACATTGGAGCAGATTGCCCGCAGCCCGCTTCTACAGCGAAGGGCATCGACAGTCCATCCGAAAAAACGTCCGAGCTCCCGCTCGCTCAGCGGAAGAGTTTACAGACGAGGGCCGGGGAGGCGTGCTTTGTTTTGAGAAGTGGGCTCCGCGAACTTCTCAAAACAAAGCACGCCTCCCCGGCCCCGGCAATGTAATTTTGGCTGACCAAAGGAAAATGCGCAGCCCCAAGGCCGCAACGGCAAAGTCCCCATTACATTAAAAAAATATCAGCCCCCGCATATCGAAACGGTCGAGAGGGCCTTGCCCGGCGGGGTGGCTTTGTCTGGGGAAGTTCGCGAAGCCCACTTCCCCGGACAAAGTCTCCCCGCCCGGAGGCGGCCCCAGCGCGAGATCGTCCCGGATGCCTACCTACTCGTTGTCGCCTGCGGTCATTTGCGTTGCGGAGAGCGCGCCGTCGGCAGCGGTTGCGGCTGCGGCGTCGGGCCAGACCCAGTCGGTGAAGGCCGGGTGATCGTAGCCCTCATCGCACGCGAACTCGAAGGCCTCGGTGCGGAATGCCTCCCACTTATCAATCTGCTCGGCAAACTTATCGGCGTCGACCATGCGCAGCACGTCGGCGGCCAGTGCCCAGCGGTCCATGTTGTTCAGGCGCAGCATGTCGAACGGCGTTGTCGTGGAGCCTTTCTCCTCGTAGCCGTGGACGCGGAAGGCATCGTGGCCGGGGCGGTTCCAGATCAGGCGGCGAATCGTGCCGGCATAGGCGTGGAACGCGAAGAAGACGGGCTTCTCGCCGCAGCCGAACAGCTCAGCCCAGCGCTCGTCGCTGAGAGCCTGGTCGTTCTCGCAGACGTTCTGGATCTTGAGCAGGTCGACCACGTTGACGAACCATACCTTGATGCCCAGCTCGCGCAGCATGTCGGTTGCAGCCAGAGCCTCAAGCGTCGGCACGTCACCGCAGGTGGCGACCACGACGTCGGCCTCGGCGAGCGAATCGGCGGTCGATGCCCACTCCCAGGTCGCAACGCCCTCGGCGAGCTCCGCCTTGGCCTCGTCGACCGTCTGGAAGGTCGGAGCAGGCTGCTTGCCGCAGAAGATGGCGTTGACGCAGTCAGTGGACTGGTAGACGCGCTCGGCCACGGCGAGAGCCATGTTGGCGTCGGCCGGATAGTAGGCGTTTACGATGTGCGTGTCGTTGGCCTTGTTGAGCAGCAGGTCGATAAAGCCGGGGTCCTGATGCGAGAAGCCGTTGTGGTCCTGACGCCAGACGTGGCTCGACAGCAAAATGTTAAGGCCGCTGATGGGGGCACGCCACGGAATCTCGCGCTTGGTAGCCTCGAGCCACTTGCAGTGCTGGTTGACCATGGAGTCGACCACATGGACAAAGCTCTCGTAGGAGCTCCACACGCCGGAACGGCCAGTGAGCACGTAGGCCTCGAGGAAGCCCTCGCATTGGTGCTCGGACAGCTGCTCGACGACCTTACCGGAGCCTGCCAGCAGCTCGTCGTTGGCCTCGTCCTCGTAGAAGCCGGCGTCCCACTGCTTCTTGGTCACCTTGTAGGCAGCCTGCAGGCGGTTGGACGCGGTCTCGTCGGGACCGAAGATGCGGAAGTCATCCATGTTCTTGGCCAGAACGTCGGCAGTGTACTCACCAAAGACGCGGGCGGCCTCGGTGGAGCCCCAGCCATGACCCTTAGTTGCGACGGGGACCTCGTGGGCATGAATATCGGGCAGCTCGAGCTCGCGACGCACCTTACCGCCGTTCGCGTTGGGGTTGGCGCCGATGCGCAGCTCGCCGGTCGGCATAAAGGCCGTCACCTCGGGGCGCACCTGGCCCTCGGGCGTAAAGAGCTCCTCGGGCTTGTAGGAACGCAGCCACTCGCGCAGCACGCGGAAGTGCTCGTGGGTGTCCTTGGCACTCGCCAGCGGCACCTGATGCGCGCGCCAGGAGTCCTCGGTCTTCTTGCCGTCGATCTGCTTGGGGCAGGTCCAGCCCTTGGGCGTGCGGAACACAATCATGGGGTAGGCCGGGCGGACCACGGTCTCGCCTGCGGCGGCCTGGGCCTGCGCGGTTGCCTTGATGTCACAGATCTCATCGAAGACCTGCTCAAACAGGGCAGCGAAACGCGCATGAATGCTTGCGTGGCTCTCGTCGTCAAAGCCGGCGACAAAGAAGTGCGGCTTATAGCCCATGCCCTCAAAGAACTTGGTAAGCTCTTCGTCGGACACGCGGGCGAGGATGGTGGGGTTGGCGATCTTGTAGCCGTTGAGGTGCAGGATCGGCAAAACGATACCGTCGGTTGCCGGGTTCACGAGCTTGTTGGATTGCCAAGAGGTCGCGAGCGGGCCGGTCTCGGACTCGCCGTCGCCCACCACGGCCACGGCCAACAGGCTCGGGTTGTCCATGACGGCACCGTAAGCGTGGCTGAGCGTGTAGCCGAGCTCGCCGCCCTCGTGGATGGAACCGGGCGTCTCGGGCGCAAAGTGGCTCGGGATGCCGCCGGGATAAGAGAACTGGCGGAAGAACTTCTGCAGGCCTGCCTCGTCATTGGTGATGTCGGGGCGAATCTCGCGGTAGGTGCCGTCGAGCAGCGACTGAGCAGTACCGGCGGGGCCACCGTGACCAGGGCCCATCAAGAAGATAGCATTCTGGTTGTGGTCGGCGATCAGTCGATTGACGTGACCGAACAGGAAGTTGATGCCGGGCGTGGTGCCCCAGTGGCCAACCAGGCGGTGCTTAACGTCCGGACGACCGAAGTCGCGCACCTCACCGGTTTTCTCGTCGACAAAGTCGGAGCGCATTAGCGGGTTAGAGCGAAGGTAGATCTGACCGACGGACAGATAGTTCGATGCGCGCCAATACAGGTCGACGCCCTCGAGCTCGGAAGCCGGCACCTCGTGGCCCAGCTTTTGCCACGGCGTCCCCAGTGTTTTAGCCATTGTTTATGTCCCTTCGCTGTGCGGTCACCCTCCAATACGGCAACCTTTCGTTGGGACCAGTATATTTGCTAAAACGTTTTATCATGGTGAAAAAACGTTTTATCACCCTTATCAATCCCATCGATTAGCAAAACGCGACATTCACCTGCGGCGTTGATTGTCACAGGTGCTCCACATTCGGTCTCTGCAAATTGGTAAACGTGTTTAGTTGTGTTTAGTAAGCTCGAGCACGCTGTCCTTAACGATAAGCTCCGGCTCCAGAACGACCTCTTCGGCACGCCTGCCGCCCCTACCGGCAAGACGCTTGGACATGCAGCCAAAAGCATGCTCCGCAAGGACACCAGGGTCCTGCTCAATCGCGGTCAGCGCCGGCTCAAAGAGAACGTCGGCCGCCGAGTTGTCATAGCTCACCACCGAGATATCGCCCGGGATGCTCTTCCCCATCTCGTGTAAGCGCTTGAGCAAACCGAGGGCAATGTTATCTGAGCTTGCGAACACGGCAGTGGCGTCAGTTGCGAGCACTGCCTCCGAGGCCTCGTATGCGCTCGGAATGTAGTACTCGCTCTCAAACTCCAAACGCGCGTCGATCGGCAGGCCAACCTCGCGCAGCGCGCGCTCATAGCCGGCAAGTCGCTTGCGACCCGTATTGGAACGGCGGGCATTAACCAGGCAGGCAATACGGCGGTGGCCTTGCTCGATCAGATAGCGGGTGGCCATATAGCCGCCCATCTCGTGGTCGAACATCACCTTGTCGCACTCGAGCCCCTCAATGGCACGGTCGACCATTACGGCCGGGATGGGCAGGTGGCTGACTTCTTCGCGCAGGGCGCGATCATCGGAGAACTCGTCACCCACCACCAGGAAGACGCCATCAACGCCGCGCGTCACCAGCTGGCGCAGCAGCTCCAGATCGTCATCGGCGCTTCCGCCCGAGCTGGTAATGAAGAGCGCATAGCCGTCCTCGCGGCAGCGCTTTTCCAGGCTACCGGCGAGCGAGGCAAAAAAGCGGCTCTCGATGTTAGGGACGATAAGGCCCAGCGTGCGCGACTCGCGCATGACCAGGCTGCGCGCAATCTGGTTGGGAACATAGTGGTTGCGCGCCGCGACCTCTTTGATGAGCTTGCGGTTTTCTTCCGAGATGCGACAGGGCCGATTATTGAGAACAAGCGAGACCGACGAGGGGGAAAGCCCCACCTCCTGGGCGATCTGCTTGAGGGTGACTTTGTTGGCCATCTCGCTCCTTCCGGGTTTACGCGCAATCTCTTGAAAGTATAGCGACTACCCCTCTACCTCGGTGATAAACACTTTACCAATCCGGTGGACGGCTGTTTTATCGCCGCCAGCGCACCAAATCCGTCCGGGTGGGGTATATTGCAATCGATTGATGACAACGACCACCAAAAGGCGGATATTCGTATGCACGAGAACGATTTTTTTAACGAGGACCTGCTGTGCGCGCTCGCTGGCGTTGCCGGCGAGGACAACGTGCTGATGAGCGAGCCCATGCGCGAGCACACCACGTTTAAGATCGGCGGTCCGGCCGACGTCTTTGTCACGCCCGATACTGAGCAAGGCCTCGTCGCCACGCTCGATACCTGCTATCGCTGCAATCTACCACTCACCATCGTGGGCAACGGCTCCGACTTGCTCGTCGGCGACAAGGGCATCCGCGGCGTCGTCGTAGCGCTGGGCGAGGGCCTCTCCGACATTACGGTCGACGGCACGCACGTCACGGCGGCAGCCGGCGCCTTGCTTTCCGATGTCGCAGCCGCGGCAGCCGAGGCCGGCCTTACCGGCATGGAGCCCATCTCGGGCATTCCCGGATCGGTCGGCGGTGCCTGCTACATGAACGCCGGAGCATACGGCGCCTGCATGGCCGATGTGCTGGAGTCCGTGCGCGTCTACAAGCCCGCCCGCATGCTCGACGACGGCACCCGCGGTAGCGGCAGCATTATCGAGTTCGATGTCGATGAGCTCAACCTGGGCTATCGCAAGAGCCGCATTGCCGACGACGGTTTCATCGTGCTTTCGGCCACTTTCAATCTCGCCCCGGGCAACGCCGCGATGATCAAGGCCGACATGGACGACTACCGCCAGCGCCGCGAGGACAAGCAGCCACTCGACATGCCGAGTGCCGGCTCCACCTTCAAGCGCCCCGAGGGCCACTTTGCCGGCAAGCTCATCATGGACGCCGGCCTGCGAGGACACGCCATTGGCGGCGCGCAGGTGAGCGAAAAGCACTGTGGCTTCATCGTCAACGCCGACCACGCCACCGCCGCCGATGTCGACGAACTCATCCGCCACATCCAAACAACCGTCAAAGACCAATTCAACGTAGACCTAGAACCCGAAGTCCACCGAGTAGGCGAATTTTTATAAAAAGAAGGCCCCGAAAGGGGCCTTCACTTTCTTTAATTCAGATAAACCAGTCCGGTGTGTGACGTATTGGACCCGAGAGGTCCGTGGCTGCCCGAAAGGCATTAGGTTGATCGCGAGTTCCGCACGAGCCGGAGAGCACTTAATGTGCTCTCCGTGCGAGCAGGACTGTCCGAGCAGGCAACCTAATGCCTTTCGGGCAGCCACGGACCAACTTACTTCAAACCGCAGCTACGACAGCGCAATACCGCCAAGCCAGCCCCAACGCACGCCAGAGCCAGTACCATAGAAGCTAATAAACGAATCAAGCGACTTAGACGTAATGGCACCCTCGTTGCTCATAACGATGCCGCCGCCAACGTAGATACCCACATGACCGTAGATAAGGCCCGGAGCACCCGTGCCGCTGTGCGAGGAATCGGCCACGATCATGCCCACCTGCAGCGCCGAGCGGTCGGAGCTATAGCACCAGGCGTTGAACATGTCACACGCGTTGCCGCCAAAATAGCCCACGCCGGCATTGCGGAAGACGTTGGTAACCCAGGCAGCACACCAGCCCTGGCCGGGAGAAGGCGTCGAGTAGCACGCATTGACGACGGCCTGCTGCTTGCCCGAACCGCCCGTCTGTTGCGGGGTGCCGCCGGCATACGAGCCGCCACCCGAGCTCGAGCCACCCGAAGAAGAGCCCGTGTTCGCAGAGGCCGCGGCTGCCGCAGCCGCCTTCCTAGCGGCCTCCTCAGCCTGGGCGGCAGCGAGGATCTCGGAATCGCGCTGAGCCATGAGTTCCTTGACGTCGTCGGAAAGACCGTTCAGCACGGTCTGGACTTCTTGCTGCTTGGCCTGCATATCCTGCATCTGAGCCGTCTGCTGGTCCTTGAGTTTCTCCAGGTCGGCCTTTTGTGATTCGAGCTCGGTCTTCTGTGCGTCGAGCTCAGCCTGAATCGTCTGGATATCCTCGATGGCATCGCGGTCGCTCTTGTTGATCTTCTCAACGTAATGCGCGTTGGCGACGAGTTCCTCAAACGAGCCAGAGGCCAGCAGCAGCGACAGGATGTTCGTGCCGCCGGACTTGTAGCTGGCGGCCACGCGATCGGAAAGGTCGTTGCGCTTCTTCTTGAGCTCGGCCTTCTTTTCATCGATCTGGGCCTGCGTGTCGTCAATCTTGCCCTGGACATTCTCGATGTCATTGAGGGTCTGGGCATTCTTGTTGGCCAGCGCCGCATACTCATTTGCGATGCTGTCGAGCTGGGCCTGAACCTCGTCGAGCTGGGCCTGGGCGGCATTCAATTTATCGGTGGTTTCTTTGGAAGCCTCCGCCGCATGGGCGCGAGTGGGCAGGCCAAAAAGAACTGCCGCAGAAGCGGCGCCGAACAGGGCCTTAAGGGCAGTGCGGCGCGAGAGCTCCTGGGAAAGGATGGAATCGCTGTTTGGTGACATATGTACTCCGTTACATGCTTATTTATATGTCGCTCAACTCATACATATTAGCGTACATATGGCGCGTCCCAACGATTTCCACGAACGGCAGGAAACTACAAGGTCGGCGGCTCGTAAGCAATTGTCAAATTTGAGGTAACAATTGAGCAAGCTCTTATATGAGTACGTTAACATAATCCTCTGCTTTTCCTACAGTGCACCATTTGGGCGTCCCCGCCTGCGCTATACTCCCCTCTAGAAGTGTTCCTGATTCGATAGGAGACTACATGTCCAAAGCACTCGACCCCAAAGACACCTGCGTCCTCGTTACCGGTGGCGCCGGCTTTATCGGCTCGCACACCGTCGTTCAGCTGCTCGAGGGTGGCTACCAGGTCGTCATCGTCGATGATCTCTCCAACTCCAGCGCCGTCGCCGTCGACCGCGTCAAGACCATCGTGGGCGACGAGGCCGCCAAGAACCTCACCTTCTACGAGGCCAACGTGCTCGACCGCGATGCGATGAACAAGATCTTCGATACCCATCAGATCGACCGTGTCATCCACTTTGCCGGCTTTAAGGCCGTCGGCGAGTCGGTGAGCAAGCCCGTCGAGTACTACCACAACAACATCGAGAACACCCTGGTGCTCATCGACGTCATGCGCAACCATGGCTGCAAGTCCATCATCTTCTCGAGCTCCTCGACCGTCTACGGCGACCCGGACAACCCGCCCGTCACCGAGGAAGATCCCAAGAAGCCCGCAACCAACCCCTATGGCTGGACCAAGTGGATGATCGAGCAGATCCTTATGGACGTCCACACCGCCGACCCCGAGTGGGACGTCGTGCTGCTCCGTTACTTCAACCCCATCGGCGCTCATCCGTCGGGCCTGATCGGCGAGGACCCCAAGGGCATCCCCAACAACCTGGTGCCCTATGTCGCCCAGGTCGCCGTGGGCAAGCTCGAGGCCGTTCAGGTCTTTGGCAACGACTACCCCACCCCCGACGGCACCGGCGTGCGCGACTACATCCACGTGTGCGATCTGGCCTCTGGTCACGTTGCCGCCCTTAACTGGATGAACGGCAAGACCGGCGTCGAGATCTTTAACCTGGGCACCGGCACCGGCACCTCGGTACTCGAGGTCGTCGCCGCCTTCTCCAAGGCTTGTGGCAAGGAGCTGCCCTACGTGATCCGCGAGCGCCGCGCCGGCGACATCGCTGCCAACTGGTGCGATGCCTCCAAGGCCGAGCGCATGATGGGCTGGAAGGCCCAGTACGACATCGCGGACATGTGCCGCGATAGCTGGAACTGGCAGAGCCACAACCCCAACGGCTTCGCCGACGCCGAGTAGCAAAAACCTACATACCGTTCTTGCCCCGATCTCACGTTGTGAGGTCGGGGCTTTTTCATGGCATGTAGCCATTCGCCGAAAATCGACCAACTTTTTTATCTTGCCTGTACATGTTTAAACAACATGTTTTACAATAGGCGTATCGAATCAGAACATCGGAGGCGGACTGCACACCCATCGGCAGGCCGACCCCACAACAAGAAGGTTGGTGAGCGCATTCATGGAGCGTGCAAGCGGCGTCCTCATGCCCGTCTCATCTCTGCCCGGACCATACGGAATCGGCGGCTTTGGCTGGAATGCCTACGACTTCGTCGATTTTCTCGCCTCGTGCAAACAACATTACTGGCAGATTCTGCCCCTTACGACGACCAGCTATGGCGATTCGCCTTATCAGTCGTTCTCGGCCCGCGCAGGCAACCCCAACTTTATCGACTTTGCCGAGCTTATCGAGGCAGGGTATCTGGAGCAGCGCGATATCGATGGCGTGTATCTGGGATCCGACCCCAGCAATGTCGACTACGGTGCTATCTTTGGCGGCCGCCGTCAGATTCTCGACCGCGCCGCCGAGCGCTTTGCTGCCGACAAGCCGGCCGATTTCGATGACTTTATCCAGGCCAACGAGGACTGGCTCATCCCCTACTGTGAGTTCATGACCGTCAAAGAGGAGTGCGGTCTCAAGGCGTTTTGGGAGTGGCCCGCGGAGCTCCGCACCCGCGGCGAGGCTTCCGCCAAGGTCTGCGCCGACCATCCGGCGCGTATGCTCTACCACCAGATGACGCAGTACTTCTTCGATCGCCAGTGGAGCCGCCTCAAGGCCTATGCCAACGAGCGCGACATTCTCATCATCGGCGACCTGCCCATCTATGTCTCGCGTGACTCCGTCGAGATGTGGGCGACACCTGAGCTCTTTAAGATCGACGCCGCCGGCAATCCCGTGAGCGTCGCCGGCACGCCGCCCGACCAGTTCTCGGCCACCGGCCAGTACTGGGGCAACCCCATCTACGACTGGGACGCCATGGAGGCCGACGGCTTCTCCTGGTGGGAGGGCCGCATTCGCGCCGCCCTCGACATGTACGACGTCATCCGCCTGGATCACTTCCGCGGCTTCGAGGCCTATTGGGAGGTGCCGTTCTCCTCGCCTGATTCGTCCTACGGTTCGTGGACGCAGGGTCCCGGCCTCAAGCTCTTCAAGACACTCGAGGAAAAGCTCGGCACGCTGCCCATCATCGCCGAGGACCTGGGCTTCCTCACCCCCGGCGTCATCGATATGCGCGACAACTCGGGCTTCCCCGGCATGAAGATCCTGCAGTTTGCCTTTGAGGGCACCAACTCGTACTACCTGCCGCATAACTACATCGCCAACACCGTCGCCTATGTGGGCACCCACGACAACGAGACGGCGCGCGGCTGGTTTGAGGGAACGGCCACCCCGCGTCAGCGCGAGCAGGCAGCCCTGTACACCCATCAGCAGGCCGGCGAACCCATGGCAGATGCACTCAATCGCACCATCGCCGCCAGCGTGAGCGACACGTGCATCTACACCATGCAGGACCTGCTTAACCTGGGCAATGAGGCGCGCATCAACACCCCTGCCACCCTGGGAGGCAACTGGACCTGGCGCATGCTCGACGGCGCCATCACCCGCGAGCTCGAGCACAAACTCACCGACTGGACCGAGACCTACTTCCGCATCCCGTCGGAAGCCGAAATCGAGCTTCCCCAATAGGAGCTACCGCGCCCGACCCCTCCCCACCGTGCGGACGCGCTTGCTTACCCGCGCGAGGCCACCCCAATCCCCTCGCGCGGGATTCTTATGAATTGCAGACATGTAATCAACCCATTACTGGAGGAAACATGCCCCAAATTAACCTCATGGAACTCGCCGAGCAGTCTTTTGGCACCTCTCTCGAGCAGCTCGACAACCGTCGCATTTACAAGCTGCTGGTCAAACTCGTGCAGGAGCGCTCCGCCGCCTGCCCGCTCAACAACGGCAAGAAAAAGCTCTATTACATTTCTGCCGAATTTTTGATCGGCAAGCTGCTCATCAACAACATGATCGACCTCGGCATCTACGACGAGGTTAAGGACCAGCTCACCGCCGCAGGCCACGACCTCAACAAGATCGAGGAGTTCGAGGTCGAGCCGTCGCTCGGCAACGGCGGCCTGGGCCGCCTGGCCGCGTGCTTCCTGGATTCCATTGCCACGCTGGGCTTGACCGGCGATGGCGTGGGCCTCAACTATCACTACGGCCTGTTCCGTCAGCGCTTTGTCGACAACCAGCAGAAGGCCGTCCCCGACGAGTGGCTTGGTGAGCAGGACATCCTAGTCGACGATAACCGCTCCTACACCGTCGAGTTCGGCGATTTTGCCGTTACCTCCAAGCTCGTCAACATCGACGTGCCCGGTTACGGCCAGCCCACCAAGAACCGTCTGCGCCTGTTCGACCTGGCGAGCGTCGACGACGGCCTGGTCCCCGGCAGCTCCATCGACTTCGACAAGACCGAGATCGCCAAGAACCTCACCTTGTTCCTCTACCCCGACGATTCCGACGAGCAGGGCCGCCTGCTTCGCATCTACCAGGAATACTTCATGGTGAGCAACGCCGCCCAGCTCCTGATCGACGAGGCCATCGAGCGCGGCAGCAACCTGCACGATCTGGCCGACTACGCCGTGGTCCAAATTAACGACACACACCCCACCATGGTCATCCCCGAGCTCATTCGCTTGCTCACCACCGAGCATGGCATCGAGTTTGGTGAGGCCGTGACCATCGTACGCTCCATGGTCGCCTACACTAACCACACGATTCTTGCCGAGGCGCTCGAGAAGTGGCCGCTCGCCAGCCTGCAGAAGGTCTCCCCTGCCATCGCCGACATTATCGTCAAGCTCGATGAGATCGCGAAGGCCGAGCACGATGACCCGCGCGTCGCCATCATCGACGAATACGACACCGTCCACATGGCCCACATGGACATCCACTTTGGCTTCTCCATCAACGGTGTAGCCGCCCTCCACACCAAGATCCTGGAGGACACCGAGCTTCATCCGTTCTACGAGATCTATCCCGAGAAGTTCTCCAACAAGACCAACGGCATCACCTTCCGCCGCTGGATCCATGGGGCCAACCCCGCGCTCGCCAGCCTGCTCGACGATGTGATCGGCACCGACTGGCGCAGCACCGGCGACCTGAGCAAGCTTGCCGAATTCGCCGACGACAAGGATGTTCTTGAGCGCCTGGCCGCCACCAAGTCCGAGGCCAAGGCCATCATGCGCCAGTTCATGGCGCTCGAGCAAGGCGTGACTATCCCGTCCAACGCCATCATCGATGTTCAGGTCAAGCGTATCCACGAGTACAAGCGCCAGCAGATGCTCGCGCTCTACATCATCTGGAAGTACTTCGATATCAAGAACGGCAACAGGCCTAAGCACCCTGTCACCATCATCTTTGGCGGCAAGGCGGCGCCTGCCTACACTATCGCGCAGGACATCATTCATCTGATCCTGACGCTGTCGCAGTGGATTGCAAACGACCCCGACGTGGCTCCCTACCTGCAGGTTGTCATGATCGAGAACTACAACGTCACCGCCGCCGAGCGCGTGATCCCTGCCGCTGACATCTCCGAGCAGATCAGCCTGGCCTCCAAGGAGGCGAGCGGCACCTCCAACATGAAGTTCATGCTCAACGGTGCCCTGACCCTGTGCACACTCGACGGTGCCAACGTGGAGATTGCCGAGCTCGTGGGCGACGAGAACATCTATACCTTTGGTGCCTCGTCCAAACAGGTCGAGCAGCTCTACGCCGACGGCACCTACAACGCCGGTGCGCTCTACCGCAAGCCCGGAATTAAACTGCTGGTGGACTTCATCACCAACCCGGCCTTTATGGCAACCGGCAACGCCGAGCGCCTGCAGCGCCTGCACGACGACATTAAGGGCAAGGACTGGTTTATGGCCCTGCTCGACATTGAGGAGTACATCCAGACCAAGGAGCGCGTGCTGGCCGACTACGAGGACCAGGACGCCTGGATGCGCAAGGCGCTCATCAATATCGCCAACGCCGGCACCTTCTCGTCCGACCGCACCATCTCCCAGTACAACGACGAGATCTGGCACCTGAACTAATTTCGCTTCCCTTACCCATCCTCTTGAGAAACGGAGTCGTGGCAACACGGCTCCGTTTTTTGTGCCCGCACGTTACTCTGTGACCCGACTCGACCAAACAATCTCGATCTATAACAGGTGGCCGGCAAATTTGAGCCTACCTGTTACAGATCGAGACAGACAGAAACGCCCTGCCGAAGTATCTCAATCTGTAACATCTAGACCCGATTTGGCCCTTTACCTGTTACAGATTTAGACAAACCGTCAGACGAACAGCCCCAACACCACAAAGAAAGGCTCCCCTCTCGCCCAGTGGACGGGAGGGGAGCCTTATATGTGACCGCGGCAAAAGGATGGCAATACCGCAGTCGCCCAAAGGAAGGGCCTGGTTGCACCGGGCCTAGATAAGGTTCTTGCCAGAGACCTTATCGAAGAGGTGGGTCGCGTTCTTCTCAAACTTGAACCAGATGGGATCGCCCGCCTTGAGCGCACCCTTGGCCTCGAGGTCGACGACGGGGATAATTAGGACAAACTGGCCGTCGGGAGCGGTCACGTGGACATGCTCGGTCGAACCCATGAGCTCGGTCACCTCGACGGTACCCTGGAGCGCACCCTCCTCGTCCTTGTCGGCAAGCAGAATCTGCTCGGGGCGCACGCCGGCCGTGATCTCCTTCACGTCGCCGCCGTCCCAGTTGAGAGCAAGCTGAGCGCAGGTCTCGGGGGCGAGCGCCACGTTCATATCCTCGGTCTTGACGGTAAAGCCGTTGCCCGAGCGCACCAGCTGGGCATCGAAGAAGTTCATCTGCGGCACGCCGATAAAGCCGGCGACGAAGATGTTCGCGGGATGGTTGAAGACCTCCTGCGGGGTGGCGATCTGCTGGACGACGCCGTCCTTCATGACCACGATGCGGTCGCCAAGGGTCATGGCCTCGGTCTGGTCGTGAGTAACGTAAATGAAGGTGCCCTTGATCTCGTGACGCAGCTTAATGAGCTCGGCACGCATCTGGTTACGAAGCTTGGCATCCAGGTTGGACAGTGGCTCGTCCATCAAGAAGACCTTGGGGTCACGCACGATGGCGCGGCCGATGGCGACGCGCTGACGCTGGCCGCCGGAGAGCGCCTTGGGCTTACGGTCAAGGTACTCGGTAATACCCAGGATCTCGGCAGCGGAGCGAACCTTGCGGTCGATCTCGTCTTTGGGGACCTTCTTGAGCTCGAGCGTAAACGCCATGTTCTCGTACACCGTCATATTGGGGTACAGAGCATAGCTCTGGAACACCATGGCGATGTCGCGGTCCTTGGGAGCGACGTCGTTGACGCGCTTGCCATCGATGAGCACATCGCCCGAGGTGATATCCTCCAGGCCGGCGACCATGCGCATCGTCGTGGACTTACCGCAGCCAGAAGGGCCAACGAGGACGATGAACTCCTGGTCGTGAACGGTGAGGTTGAAGTCCTCTACAGCGAGCACACCGTCCTCGGTAACCTTAAGGTTGTGTTTCTTCTCCTCGGTCTTCTTCTTTTTGCCAAAGAAGCCCTTCTTTTTTGACTCGTTGTTGGGATACACCTTCTGAACATGTTTGAGAACGATCTCGGCCATGTCTTTACCTTTCGATACGCGGCGCCGCGCTGAGGGGCGCCGCCAAAACTTGCAAAACAGTTACGGCATCAGCCCTTGACGGCACCTGCCACAACGCCGTCAATGATGTACTTCTGGCAGAAGATGTACATGATGACGATGGGGATGACGACCATCATGATGCATGCCATCATGGGGCCGAGCTCGACGTGGCCATAGCCGCCGCGGAAGTACTGGATCAAGATAGGAATGGTCTTGTACTTGGTGGAGTCGAGCGTAAGGTAGGGCAGCAGGTAGTCGTTCCAGACCCACATGGTCTCGAGAATGCCGACCGAAAGATAGGTGGGCTTCATGATGGGAAGGACGATCTTAAAGAACACCTGGACCGGGTTGCAGCCGTCAATCATGGCCGCCTCCTCGATCTCGAGCGGGATGTTCTTTACAAAGCCGGCGAACATAAAGACCGCCAGGCCCGCTCCAAAGCCCAGATAGATAAAGCAGATGTTGAACGGCGTATTAAAGCCGATGCGGTCCGCCAAATTGGACAGCGTGAACATGAGCATCTGGAACGGTACGACCATCGAGAACACGAACAGGTAATAGAAGAAGTTCGAGATCTTGTTGTTGACACGAACCACGTACCAAGCGCACATGGAGCAGCACACCAAGATCAGCACGACCGACGTGACCGTGATGATGAGCGAATACATAAACGCCGAGGCAAAACCCTGCTCGTTTAAGGCATGCACGTAGTTTGCAAAGCCGTTGAACGTCTCGGGCGTGAGCAGATCGAACGCCGTGGTGGTGCTGATTGCGGTCCCCTTCTTAAAGGAATTGAGCGCAATCATGAACACGGGGTAGATCCACGCGAGCGACAGAATCGTAAAGAAAATCGAGAGCGCGCGGTTGATAGCCTTATCGCGTTTCATTACTGCTGCACCTCCTTGGACCTCGTGGCCTTAAGCTGGATCATGGAAATAGCGACAACCAGGATGCAGAAGATAACTGCCTTGGCCTGACCGATGCCCTGCCATGCGATGCCAGCACGCGAATAGAACGTGTTGTAGATGTTCAGGGCGAGCATCTCGGTGGAGTGCGCCGGGGCGCCACCGGTAAGGGCGAGGTTCTGGTCGAACAGCTTAAAGCCGTTGGTGATGGACAGGAACAGGCAGATGGTGATGGTCGGCATCAGGTTGGGGATCTTAACCTTCCAAAACGTCTGCCATGCCGTAGCGCCATCGACCTTGGCGGCCTCGATGTAGTCAGACGGAATGGACTGCAGACCGGCGATGTAGATGATCATCATGTAGCCGACCTGTTGCCACAGGGTCAGGATGATAAGGCCCCAGAAGCCAGCGGCGGAGTTGAGGGCGATAAGCTGGGCACCCACGTTGGAGAGCAGGCAGTTGATCAGAATCTGCCAAATGTAACCCAGCACAATGCCGCCGATCAGGTTAGGCATAAAGAAGATCGTACGGAAGATGTTGGTGCCCTTGAGCGCCTTGCGGGTGAGCGCCTGCGCAATGGCCAGCGCGATCACGTTGATGAGCACCGTCGACAGGAAGGCAAACGCCACGGTAAAGAAGAACGACGTGGAGAACTGCGGATCCGTCAAGGCACGCACATAGTTCTCGATACCGACAAAATGCGCGTTGTTAATGGTAATAAACTGGCAGAACGAGAGATAGAAGCCCTGGATAAAGGGGATCACGAACCCGATCATAAACGCCAGGCACGTGGGCAGCATAAAGAGCGGCCACCAGCGCTTGAGTGCTTTGCCCATAGAAGGGTCCTTTCAATATGCAGGGGGCGGGCAAACCTACGTCTGCCCGCCCCCTGTCGCTAATCAGATAGCTTGGGCAGCAACTGCTTACTCGGAAGCAGCCTTCTCGGTCTTCCAGCCATCGACGAAGGCGTTCTTGACGCCGTCCCACTTGGTGTTGTCGGCAGCATAGGCGATCAGAGCCTGCTTGAGGTTCTTCTTCCACTCCTCGGAGGGGATGTAAACGAAGTCCCAAGCGACAGTCTTCTTGCCGTCCTTGGCCATAGCAACGGCCTGCTGAGAGAAGACGTTGGTGGTCTCCTTAGCGCTCTTGAACGGGGCGGTCAGACCCATCTTGTCAGCGATGATGCTGGTGGCGGTGTCAGAAGTGACGCACCAATACATGAAGTCCTCGGTGGCCTTCTGGGCATCCTCGGAAGCCTGGGAGCTGACGCACCAGTAGTTCTCGCCGCCGGAGCACAGGCCCTGGTTCTCCTCGCCGTCGACGCCGATGTAGATCGGCAGCATGCCGAGCTGGTCGTCGGTCATACCGGCCTTGGTGAGGTCGGCGTAGGCCCAAGAGCCGTTCTGGTAGAAGACGGCCTTGCCGGTTGCGAACTCGTTGGTGGCGTCGTCACCGGTCTTGGAGGCGAGCTGCGAAGGATCGCAGGTGGAGTCGGTGATGTACAGGTCGAAGATCTGCTTAAAGTTGTCGAGATACTCGCCCTTGATCTCGTCGTCCTCCTGGTTGTGCTCCTTCTCGAACTCGTAGTAGAGCGGGAGGTTGGCGAGGTGGGTGGTGTAGCGCCAGCTGGAGGAGTCATCCATGCCGGCGGAAGTGAAGGCACCGTCAACGCCGAGCTCGTCCTTGCGGGCCTGGATGTCATCGGCGCAAGCCTTCAGCTTGTCGAAGGAGTTGATGTCCTCGGCCTTGTAGCCGGCCTTCTCGAGGAGCTCCTTGTTGTAGATGATGCCGTAGCTCTCCTGAACCCAGTCGATACCCAGATCCTTGCCGTCGGACTGCAGCGCCAGGGAGTCGTCGATGAGCTCGCCGCGGAGCTTGGTGTCGGAAAGATCGGCGCAGTAGTCCTTCCAGTTCTTAAGGCCGGTGGGGCCGTTGACCTGGAACAGCGTCGGAGCGGAGCTCTTGGACATCTCGGACTTGAGCTTCTCCTCGTAGGTGTTGGAGGCGGCGGTCACGATCTTGACCTCGACGCCCTTCTCCTTCTTGTACGCCTTGGCGATCTCCTTCCACTCCTTGTCGACCTCGGGCTTGAACTGGAGGAAGTAAACCTCGGCAGCGTCACCAGAAGCAGAGGAGCCAGAGCCGGCAGAACCACCGCAGCCCACGAGGCCCAGACCAAGAACCGCAGCCGCGGAACCAGCAAAGCCCAGGAACTGCCTTCTGCTCATTTCGTTCTTCATTACAATCCACCCTTTCACACCGTGGCGGCACCCTTTGCCGCCGCCTTCGGAGATTGGCTCGGGGACTTTGCCCCTTTTGCTGACTTGTACAATACGCTATTTGGCTAGTTGTTTGAACAAGTATTACTAGAGCGGTAGAAAAACTTCGGTGAACGGTAATTTCAACTTGATACTTGACAAGTTTTGTATAAACAATTATTTGTTATCGAATGCAGAGAAAACGCCCGATCAAGCCGATGCATCGTCGGTTTGACCGGGCGTTTTCGCTTTGAGGGCATGAGTCTCGTCAGGCTGCGAGCTAGCCGGCTATCGCTTGGAATTGACGCGGTAATGGAAGATCTCGGGGTGTGTGCGGGCATGCGTGACCTCGAACAAGATGCCGTCCGAGGTGTACGACTGGCTCTCCATAACGGCGACGCAGTTGTACTTGCCAAGGTCCAGATAGCTGCAGTCTTCATCGTTGGCGAGCTCGACACTCACCGTACGACGGCTCGCCATCACTTTGACGCCGCGCTTGTGCTCCAGATAGCCGTAGATAGAATCCGCCGCGATCTCGGGGGTCAGGCCCTTGGCGACCGACGCCAAAAAGTAGCCATGGTCCACTTGGCGCGCGCTGCCGTTGAGGCTTCGGACACGCACTACGCGAATCAGCTCCTCGCCCACCTTAAAGCCCAGGCGGCGAGAGAGTTGCTCAGTGCAAATCAAATGTTCAAAAGACTTGACCTCGGTCGATGCGACGGCATTGTTGCGTTTTGCGAACTCGCCAAACGACTCAACCTCTTCGAGTGCGCCCAGCATGTCGGTTTCGCCCTTAAGCCAAATAACGCGCACGCCCTTACCGTGTATAGGCTGCACAAACATCTGGTCGGCCAGCATGCTCAAGGCGCGTCGAACGGTATTGCGCGTGCAGCCAAACTCCGCGGTCAGCTCGGCTTCGGTTGGCAGCATCTCCTGAAACGCATAGGTCCCGTTGATGATGCGCGAACGGATCTCGCGGTAGATTCCTTCGTAAATCGCTTTTGGCATGATTTCACCTCTAATGAATATGTATGGCTAGGCACGATAGCATTTCTTAAAGTTGTTTAAACCGATTATCGGTAAAGCACGGATTATTTACCGTCGACGGTTCCCCCGAAACCCAAATCGGACCGAATCAAAACCGTCAATGCGGCAAGCAGCCAGTCCTCTACAATGAGTTCATTGTTTAAACGTTCTTGCTCGCACAGCATGTTGCATCCGGAAGGCATATTATGCTGCAGAAAATCCAACGTTTTGGCGGAGCCATGTTCGCGCCCGCCATGCTGTTTTCTATATCAGGCCTCATGGTCGGCATCTCCGCCCTCGCCACGACCGTAGACATCGTCGGCGATCTCGCCGTATACGGAACCCCTTGGTACGTTTTCTGGACCATCATCCAGCGCGGCTCGTGGACGGTCTTTAAACGTCTCCCGCTCCTTTTTGCCGTAGCGCTGCCTATCGGTCTTGCCCAAAAGCAACCGGCACGCTGCTGCCTCGAGGCACTCGTGGCCTATTTTGCCTATTGCTTCTTTTTGAGCGAGATCATTAAGCTGAGCGGAGACAACCTTGGACTTAAGTACCCATCATCTTTGACCCCCGCCAGCGGCATCACCGTCATCGACGGCATCAAGACGCTCGACACCGGCATTATCGGCCCGCTGGCGGTGTCGGCAACCGTCGTTGCCATCCATGACCGCTTCTACGATGCCAAGGTTCCCGATTGGCTCGGCACCTTCTCGGGTTCCTCGCTGGTCTACCTCATCAGCTTTTTTGCCGTGTTTGCCCTTGCCGCCATCTCGGCCGCCATCGTGCCCTTCGCATACGCTGTGACCGAAACGCTGCGCCACGCACTTGCGGGCGTCGGCCCCTTCGGCGTGGGCATCTTTGTGTTTTTGGAGCGAGCGCTCGAGCCCATGGGGCTGCACCATCTGCTCTATATGCCCATCTATTACGACAATCTGGTCATTCACGACGGTATTTACGCCACGTGGACCAACCTGCTCCCCATTCTCTCCCATAGCACGCGCCCTTTAAATGAACTTGCGCCCTGGGCAGGTTTTACCGCCACCGGCTGGGGCAAGCTCTTTGGCCTTCCCGCCATCGCGGCAGCATTCTATTTCACCGCCAAACCCGAACGCCGCGCCGGCCTTAAAGTCATCCTTTTGCCCGCCATCGTCGCCTCGGTGGTCTGCGGCGTCACCGAGCCGCTCGAGTTTCTCTTTATGTTCACCTATCCCGGACTCTTTTTGCTCTACGCCGTCCTGTCCTCCTGCCTTGCCATGACCATGAACTTCTTTGGCATCGTCGGCATCTTCTCGGGCGGTCTCATGGAAATGACGGCCTTCAACTTCATCCCACTCATGCGAATGCATGCCGGCTCCTACCTTTTGGCGCTCGGTATCGGTCTTGCCTTTAGCCTCATCTTTTTTGTTAGTTTTCGAGCACTCATCTTGGTCTATGACCTTAAGACGCCGGGCCGCGAGGATCATGCCTCCAATCGCGCGGCAATCGATCGTTTAACGGGAAGCGGCTTTGCCAAAGAGCAAACTCCCAATGGCGAGGTCAGTATTCAATCCGATCAAGATCACGTCCTCGCTGAGCGGGTAATTCAGCTTTTAGGTGGCGTTGGCAATATCGTGGGCGCAACCAACTGCGCCACGCGCCTGCGCGTCGAGGTCGCAGACCCTTCCATCGTTGCAGATAATGCGTCGTTTGTCGCGGTGGGCGCCAAGGGCCTCATCATTACGGGCAAGACCGCCCAGGTGATTATTGGCATCTCCGTTCCCCGCGTTAAAGAGCATTTTGACCAGATCATGGGCCTCGAGCCGGGATTTGTGCCCACCACCTCGGCCTCCCCTGCCGCCAGCGCAGCCCATAAGCGCGGCGATATCTGCTTCTTCGATATCGACGGAACACTCGCCTGGCAAGACCCTCGAGTGGCACAAGAGCTTCCCGAGAGCGAGCGAGACCTCTCCCCCTATCCCAATGAAGCGGTCTCGCAAGCCATCCGTGATTTTGTCGCCAAGGGCAATATGGCGTTTATCTGCACAGGGCGCACGCTGAGCTGCATCCATCCAAAGCTGCTCGAGCTGCCCTGGACCGGCATCGTCTGCCTCGCGGGTGGCTATGTCGAACTTGAGGGACACGTGATTCGCGATTTGGCGATGACGCCCGGCATGCTGCAGCGCCTTGCTCCCATTCTTGAGCAATCGGACGAAGTGATTCGTTTTGAGGGACTCAATGGCGTCGTTCGCATGAGTGCCGATGCGCCCGACGCTCCGGGATACGCCCGCACCGTGGGCGATGCAATTACGCAGCTGCAACATTACAGCGCCTACAAGATCTTAATGTCCACGTCGCTTGCCAACCGCATCGCTCAGGATCAAGCGTTTGAGCCGCTGCTCTGCTTTAACGAGCTCGAGCTCGAAGTGACCGAGATTTCGCCTCGCGAATGCACCAAGCGCGAGGGTATCCAGTCCGTACTCGACGCCCTCGATCCCCACCACGGAACCGTATACGGCATCGGCGACGCCAGCAATGACGTCTCGCTGATGAACGCCGTCGATGTCGGTATCGCCATGGGCAATGCGCCGGACTTCCTCAAGGAAAAGGCCGACTATGTCACCGACAGCATCGACCACGACGGCGTCGTCACCGCGCTCGAACACTTTGGGCTTATCTAGCCAAGCCCCTACCGCACTTGCGGCCGCATGGACCAATCGTCTTCAACCGCCGCGCTCGACGCCCTAATGTGGCAATATGTTGTCTGCATAATGCAACGATGCAACCTATCAAAGAATGCGAGAACCCGTGTCCAGTCCGTTTACCAGCTTTTTAGCCCAGCACTTTGACCAGATTAACGACTATCTGGCCACGTTCTTTGACGGACAGGCGACTTCCGCCGATATCGAGCGCTACCTGTATACCCCGCTCTCGGCATTTACGGCAAACGCTGGCAAGCGCCACCGCCCGCTCATCTGCATGCTCGCTGCCACTGCGGTAGGCGGCAGCTTTGAGAGCGCCCGCAGCGCAGCGGCGGCCATCGAGCACTTTCAGTCGGGCGCACTCATCCACGACGACATCGCCGACAACGGGCAGATTCGTCGCGGCAAGCCCTGCATGCACCTTACCGAGGGCACCGGTCTTGCCATCAACTGCGGTGACCTGGCGCTCACCATGGTCACCAAGACGGTTCTCGACGACCCCACACTCAACGCAGACGTGAAGCTTCACGTGCTCCACGAGCTTACCGAGATGATCGTCCGTACCATCGAGGGCCAAGCGCTCGACCTGGGCTGGGTCCGCGACGAGCGCTTTGACATTTCGGTCGACGATTATCTGGACATGGCGACGCACAAGACCGCGTACTACAGCGGAGCGACGCCGCTTGCCGCCGGAGCCATTATCGGCGGCGGCAGCGAAGAGCAGATTGAGGCACTGCGTGCCTTTGGGCTGCACACGGGCCTTGCCTTCCAGATTCAAGACGACCTGCTCAACTTGATCGGCACCAAGGAGGCCGCCAACAAGGACTTCCGCACCGATATCACCGAGGGCAAGCGCACCCTCGTTGCCGTGCATGCCCTGTCAGACGAGCGCTATCACGACGAGATCGAGGCAATCCTTTCCTCGGGCACCGAGGACCCTGCGCAGCTCGCACGCGCCGTGGAGATCTTCCAGGAGACCGGCTCCATCGATTACGCCCACACCTATGCGCTCGACCTGACCGCTAAGGCCAAGGCCGCTATCGAAGGCGTCGAGCTCGACCCGCATGCGCGCGAGCTCTTCCTCTCAATGGCAGATTTCTTTGTGGAGCGTCTTAACTAGCGGGGGTCATAAAACCTGTGGGCAGCGAGTTTGGGTACAAGTTGCTACACTATTGAGTGCATGTTTATAAATTGTCTCGCGTTGTCTATCCGACACACGCTCAAAATAGTACGAATGGTACGCCGAAAGGGGTTCGTTCATGGAACCTATTACCACGGGCATGCAGGGAGCAGCCGTCGAGGACGTCCAGTCCCGCCTTCTGCAGCTCGGCTATACAATCGATGACGCCGAGGTTGTCGACAAGCGCTTTGGCACCACCACCGAGCAGGCCGTCAGCACCTTCAGGCTCGACAGCGGCCTTGCTGCCGGTCATGCCGTCGATATCCCCTGTTGGAGCGCCCTGGTCGACGCCTCGTATAAGCTGGGCGACCGCACCCTGTATCTGCGCATGCCCAATTTCCATGGCGCCGATGTGCAGGCCCTGCAGCGCGCTCTCAACGTTTTGGGCTTTGCCTGTGGCGAAGACGACGGCTACTTTGGTCCGCATACCGAGGCCGCCCTGCAGCAGTTCCAGGAAAATGTCGGCCTGTTTGCCGACGGCATGGCCTTCCAGGACACCTACGCCTACATCAACCGCCTGCACCATGTGTGGGAGGGCAAGCCCTCGGTCACCGAAGCCGAGTCCCGCATCGGTTTTGCTCGCGCCGCCAACGTGCTCGAGCGCTTCCAGATCGCCGTTATCGGTGAGGACCCCATCGCACGCAGCGTTGCTTCGCGCATGTGGAACATCGCCACGGCAACGACCGACAACAGCGGCATGACGCTCTGCGACTCCGAGGTCCCAACCGACGTTGACCTGGTGCTCGAGATCGCAAGCGACGAGCTGCCCGCCGACGCCGCGCCACGCGCCACGATTGCCCTCGCCGAGTGCCACAACCTGGCCCAGCGCATCCGCACCGCCAATGTCGCCGCGCAGCAGAAGCCGGCTCGCATTCGCATTGAGCTCACGGACATGACGCGCTACAACGGCACCTTCACGGCCAGCGACGCGCAGACGCTCGCCGTACGCCTACTCGACGGCGTTTGCGATGCCCTCGCAGATTAGGTAAACTAGACGAGTTGCTTTTGGGCAACACCACACATTGGGACGTAGTTCAACGGTAGAACTCCGGTTTTTGGTGCCGGCTGTTGGGGGTTCGAATCCCTCCGTCCCAGCCATTAAAACTGAGCGCCCTAAGCCCATAACGGCCCAGGGCGCTTTCTTGTGGGCAAGCGGAGGAATTCGAACCCGCAAGGGTGCGGAGCTGAGGAAACGCGAAGCGTTTTCCAGCGCAGCACGCAAGGAGCGAAGCGACGCAGCGGGGCGCGGCCGCCGACCAGGCGGACGCGGAATCCCTCCGTCCCATATCAGTAACGGGCTCCCCGCATCTCGACTTTCCAGCCAAGCCGAAACTTCTCGTGCAGGACGAGAAGTTGCAAAAGGTAGATTTTCAGGCATGTCCCAAAAATCCACCCTCAAAAGACAGGCGCCCCAAGCCCATTAGAACCAAGAGCGCCTTACATCTAGAAAATATCAGCCCAGTTCCGAAAAGCGAGCCGTCTGCGACAACCAAGTAGCCGCCGGCCCCGGGAGAGCGGGGACACCGACTTAGGTTTATCGCGAGTTCCGCACGAACAGGAGGCCACTTAATGTGGCCTCCGTCGTGAGCAGGACTGTAGAGCAGGAAACCTAAGTCGGTGTCCCCGCTCTCCCGGGGCCGGCGGAATTTAGTTGTTCAGCATGCGGTCGAAGCTTCCCGAGTCGCCATCCCGATAGTCGGCGGTCATCAGAATCTCCTGCGGAATGCGCCCGCCCTCGCGCAGCACATTGCGGAACTGCACGCGCGTGACCATGGGCAGATCCTTGATCGTCGCCGCCAAGTTCTGCGGCACGCCCTGGTTGGCAGCCGCGGGCTCGCACTCGCCGCCGGCCTTCACGCGACGCTTATGCTCGGCGAGCATGGCGCGGTACATGCCGGCATGCAGGCGAATCTCAACCACATTGGCATTGCGAGCCTGCTCGACGATGCGCGCGCCCTCGCGGTCGATATCGCCCACGTAGTAGACGTAGTTAAAGCGATAGCCGATCTCAGCCAGATAATCGTCCAGGGCATGCGAGACGCTCGCCTTGCATCCGCCGCCAAAAATCACGCCGCCCACCTTGATGCCAAAGAGCTTAGCGTGCTTGCGGCCGCGCAGGAGCTTGACGATCTCGTCATAGGTGTCCAGGTTCTCGACCATAATGAACGGCTTATCGGCGCCCAGCGTAAAGAAACCCGTAAAGTGCACGGGGCGGTTGGGGGCGACCTTAATCGCCTGCATGCTGATGCCCTTTTCGGTCATACGCCGAATTAGACGCTCGCCGTGCTTGCCGTCAAAAGCCTTCTCGTCGTTAAAAATCTGGTAGGCACGCTGGCGGCGCGAGGCAACCGGCGTATCGGCACCTCGGTTTTGCTCGATCCAAGCCTGGATGATTGCGATTTCCTCGGCAATCTTGCGGTTGGACATCTCGTTGTGCTGAGTGCGCTGCGGAGCCTTTTTGCCGTCCTTGCCCTCGACCTTTACGATCTGTGTCTGCTGCTCCTTGATCTTAGAGAGCGCCGTAGGCGTAGGGACAACTTTGAGCAGCTGCCTGCCCAAAACGCGGGCAAGGGCAAACGCCGATACCTCGCCGTGGACGGCCGACTCGGGCTGCTGGGCAGCAGCATCTGCTGCGGCAGACTCCGGCTTCTTCTGAGACCTGCGCTTAGAATCGCCTTGGGAATTGCGCTCGCGCTTCGGCATAGACGCCTGCTTCTGCGGACGATCGGACTTGCTCTCCTTCGCCGGCTGGCGCTTAGGCTGCCCCGAAGAAACCTCGGCCTTCGCATCCTCGTCCTGCGGCGTGGTCTTCTCGGCTGCAGTCTCGGCATGGGAACTGCGACCCCCGCGATGGCGACGGCGGCGAGGCCTGCTCGACGCGCCCTGCTCCGTCTGCCCATCAGTAGGCTGCTCGCCCTTGGCCTCGGCAGCAACCTCAAGCTGCGGCTCAACAGGCTTCTGCTCGCGAGCCGCCGGCTCAACGGTTTTCTCGGTTTGTTCGGCCTTCTCGGCCTGAGCGGTCGGAGCCGGCTCGCCCTTCTCCTGACGCCTTACGGGATACGCGCGCCTCGCAAAACCACGCCCGGGACGGCATGAACCCGGAGCCTTCTTGGCAGACTCCTCAACATCGTCTGCAGCCTCGGAAGGCTCTTCAACCTCATGCGCGACATCCTGCTGCGCAGCCTTAAAGTGGGCACCACGGCGACGCTGGGGCTCCTGGGCCTCCACGGGCTTTTGCTCCTTCGCGGGCCTCTGCGACTCGGCAGCAACCTCGTTCTCAACAGCCTCGGCATCCGTCTCACCCTTTTGAGCAACGGCACGACGGAAGCGCTCCTGCTGGGCGCGGCGCTGCGCATCGCGCTTGCCACCCCCGCCAAAACCGCCGCGTCCTGCCTTGGCCGTAAAGGCACGCACGACGTTCTCATCGAGCAACTCATCGGTATCGACATGCTCACGCGGAGCAGCTTCTTCCACAGCAGGCACGTCAGCGGAATCCTCGACGACAAAATCTTCGACGGACTCGGCAGGCTGCTCCTGGGTATCGCGGATCTCGACATTGATGGTATAGAACGCCGGGCGCCCGTTAATGCCGCTGCCCTCGATCTTGGTCACGATATTTGCCGCGATAAGCTCATCGCGCATCGCCTTGGTGTCGCATTCCTTATCGACGGAGCGGAAAATCTGCGCCAGCGCGCTCGACTTAATCTTGAGTGCCTTGCGGCAGAGCAGGTCGTAGGCAACCAGCTTGGCGCGCTCGGCAGAAAGCGATGTCTGGCTGCTCAGACGCTCAGCCAGAGCATCGACATTGTTTTGATTATCGGAATATACCGTCTTGGCCACGGGGCCCCTTTCATATGCACACATATTCGTCCATATGGTACAACGCACGAGCCTATCCACGCAAAACATCTGCGAGAACGCCCTTGCACCACCTGTTCTCACAAGAAAAAAGACCGGGTCCGCTTGATTGCGGACCCGGTCTTTCCGAGTCAAATAGATGGGAGATTCAACCCGTCCGACCGACTAGGCCTTGGCGGCCTCGGCGTCGGCAGGAACTTCAGCGGCAGCGGCGCGACCGTACTCGGCCTTGCCCATCTCGGACCACTCGGGCTCCTCGTCGGGCATGGAGCCGGCCTCCTTGCCGAAGAACTCCTTGAGGCAGTTGACGGCGACGATGAGGCCCAGGACCATCAGCAGGACGGCGAAAACGAGCTGCAAGCCCTTGGTGGCGGCGACGGAGACGGCGGCCGTGGTGGCGGTAGCCGGGATGGTGCCGAAGAAGCCGTAAGCCTGGACAGCGGTCATGCAGCCCATGGCGCTCTGGACCAGCGAGGTGAAGGTGCAGCAGAGCAGGAAGGCGACGGGCACGTAGAGCATCCAGCCCTTGCGGCCGGTGCACTTGCAGAACACGGCGAGGGTGATCATGGTCATGCCGCCGAGCAGCTGGTTGGAAGCACCAAAGAGCGGCCAGATGTTGGCATAGCCGCCAAAGGCGAGGGCGAGACCGGGAAGCAGGGTGACGACCGTGGCGAACCAGGGGTTGCCGAGAACCTTCATGTAGCCGGCCTTGGACTCGATGGCCAGGGCGTCATTGGTCTGGGCAAAGAACTCGGAGAACGAGGTGCGGGCGATGCGGGCGACGGCATCGAGCGAGGTCAGGGCCAGAGCGGAAACGTTCATGGTCATGAAGACGGTAGCGAGCGTGCCGTCAACACCGAAGGCCTGCATACCGCGGGAGATGCCAGCGGCGAAGATCTGGAACGGGGTGGAAGCGACGCCGGCGTTGAGGGCGCCGGTACCGGCGGTGTTCATGTCGGAGAACATGATGCCGGCGACGATGATGGCAAGGATGCCGACGAAGGACTCGACGATCATGGCGCCATAACCGACCTTGACGGCGTCCTGCTCCTTCTCGACCTGCTTGGAGGAGGTACCAGAAGAAACGAGGCTGTGGAAGCCGGAGAGGGCACCGCAGGCAACGGAAACAAACAGGACCGGGAACATCATGCCAGAAGCGCTGGAGAAGCCGGTGAAGACCGGAGCGGTGATGGTGGCCTGGCCGTTGACGCCCAGGACGACGATGCCGAGGACAGCGCAAACGATCATGACGATCATCATGATGGAAGTGAGGTAGTCACGCGGGGTCTTGAGCATCTGGATGGGCATAGCGCCAGCGAAGACCAGGTAGACCATGACGACGGCGAACCACTGGAACTTATCCAGGTAGACCGGGAACTGCATACCGACGGCAAACATGAGAACCATGAGGACCACGCCGGTGACGAACTCGGTAGCACCGGTGAGGTTGAACTTCTTCTGGGCCCAACCAAAGGCGATAGCGACGAAGGTGAACAGGATGGAGATGGTACCAGCGCAGCCGGCGGCATAGGACTTGGTGAAGTCGATGGCACCGGTAGCAGCACCAGAAGCGTCAACGGCCGGGGTGAACATGAACGTCTTGCAGACCATGTCGGTGAAGGCGGCGATGACGATGATGCAGAACAGCCAGCAGAACAGCAGGAACAGGCGACGGCCGGTCTTGCCGATGTACTTCTCGATGAGCTGAGCGAGCGACTTGCCGTTGTTCTTCATCGAAGCGTACAGAGCACCAAAGTCGTGGACGGCGCCAAAGAAGATGCCGCCGACGAGGACCCAGAGCACGACGGGCAGCCAGCCAAAGGCCATGGCGACGATCGTACCCGTGACAGGGCCAGCACCGCAGATCGAGCTGAACTGGTGCGAGAACGCGGTAAAGGCGGAGACGGGCGAGAAGCTCTTGCCGTCCTTCATGCGCTTGGCCGGCGTGAGGGCCTCTTTGTCAACGCCCCACTTGTTGGCCAGCCAGCGGCCGTAGCCCAGATAGCCGCAGGCGAGCACCGCCGCGGCCACAACCATGAGCAAAACTCCGTTCATTACATTTCCTCCTCTAAAAAGAACTTCCTAGACATAAAAAATGAGGGCCGTCGGTTGCGCTCGACGGCCCTCATCTTCATCAGCCGCCCGTTATCGTACGGGCTAGCTGTATGTGCTAACCCGCATCAGATAATTACTACGCTGATAATGTTTAGCTGATGCGTGAACATGTCTAAGAAATCCTCTTCAATCATGATGCGAACGATCCGTGCGTGTTCACATCCCCCAGTGGTTGAAAAGGAGTATGAAACTTTAGTTACCTAAAGTCAACGCAAATATGTAATGAATTTTCAACTTTTTTGAATTTCTCGGTATAAAACGCCACTGACCTCGGACTTTACCGAACGACAGTTTTTGCTTGAGAGATGCCCCTCGGGGGCGGAGCAAAGCTCCGCACACCAACTTTTTCTTTCAGCTAAAGAACGCCGGAAATTCGACACTGGCTTGTTAACCTTGCTGGACGTTGTCGACGCCAAACCAGCTCAGAAGCTATATCAATACAGAAAGGTCCCCGGCCGGAGGGGCCGGATATAAGGTTTATCGCGAGTTCCGCACGCAAAGAAGGCCACTTAATGTGGCCTTCGTCTTGCGCAGGACTGTAGAGCAGGAAACCTTATATCCGGCCCCTCCGTCCGGGGACCGCGCCGTACCAGCTACAGCGTCATGTTTGGATCGGCGTCGGCGTCGAACGGCGAGATTTCTCCTCGGTCGAATTTACGGCGGGCGACCTCTGCGATCATGGCTGCGTTATCGGTGCACGCCGAAAGCGGTGGCACCGTTACGCGGATCCCCTGACGCCCAAGCTTCTTGATCATCATCTCGCGCAGATGCGGATTAGCCGAGACGCCGCCGCCGATGCAGTATTCCTTGCATCCGGTGGCATGCAGGGCGTTTTTGGCCTTCTTGTACTGAACGTCAAAGACGGCTGCCTCAAACGAAGCCGCCAGATCGGGCAGGTGAATCGTGCGCCCGGCCTTGGTCTCCTGCTCGATGTAGAGCGTCACGGCCGTTTTAAGACCCGAAAGCGAGAAACGATAGTCTCCCCTGCTGTTAAGCGCGCGAGGAAAATCGATCGCGCGGGGGTTGCCCGTCTCGGCCAGCTTGGAGATGATGGGGCCACCGGGATAGCCCAGACCCAACGCCTTGGCTACCTTGTCGAAGGCCTCGCCCACAGCATCGTCGAGTGTCTCACCAAGTACCTCGTAGTCGCCCCATGCCTTCACGTGCACGAGCATGGTATGACCGCCCGAGACGAGCGTGAAGATAAACGGCGGCCTGAGATCGGGCTGCGCCAGCAGGTTGGCGAACAGATGGCCCTCCAGATGGTTGACGCACACGAGCGGCTTGCCGGCGGCATAGGCAAAGCCCTTGGCGAAGGCGACGCCCACTACCAGAGCACCCACCAGGCCCGGACCCTGTGTCACGCCAACAGCGGCGAGTTCGCTCGGCGCGATGGCTCCGCCCTCAAGACCAAGCGATGCCGCGGCATCCTCGAGCGCCGCATCCACGACACTCACAATCACCTCAACGTGTTTGCGCGAGGCGATCTCGGGCACCACGCCGCCAAAGCGGGCGTGAAAATCAATCTGTGTCGACACCTGGTTGGCCAGCATATTGCCATCCGCATCGATAATCGCCACGGCCGTCTCGTCGCAGGAACTCTCGATAGCGAGCACTAGGCGGCGGCGCTCAATTTCGGCGCGCTCCCCCTCGGAGCGCCCAGGCGCAGGCAGCGGCCATACACGCTGCTCTGCCGCCGTCGGCTCGGGCGAAGCATTGTCGACCGGAAGCACTAGGGGCAGCGGAGCCGTCATGACGATGGCGTCCTTGCCGGCACCATAGTAGCCGCGGCGACGGCCAGCCTCGGTAAAGCCCAGAGCGTTATAAAGCGCGGTCGCTCCCTCGTTACCGTCCTCGACCTCGAGCGAAGCCGTAGTGCAGCCGAGCATCTGGGCATCATAGCTCACGTGCGACAGCAGCTTGCGGGCAATGCCCTCACGGCGATGTGCCGGGTCGACGGCGACATCCAGAATCTGCACATCACCGTCCACGACCATACCGCCGGCAAGGCCCAGCAGCTTGCCGTCGTCGTGTGCCACCCACCAACTACGCGGCGCAGCGACGTCCTCGCCCAGTTCGGACAGGAACATGCCCGGCGTCCACGCCTCGTGTCCGGCACCTTCAAAGCAAGTAGCCTCCAGTGCGCTCGCGCCCTCGGCATCCGCCGCGCCCATGGGACGGAACTGCAGATGACGACCGGCGAGCTCATCGGCAACGCCCGTAATTTCGCTGTGCGCACTCTCGGCAAGACCAAGACGCTTGCGCTCGTTTTCCTCGGCATCCGAAAGGCGCGTGTAAATCGGCAGGACGCGGGCCGGATCGCCGTCACCCGCAGCGTGCGCGAGCAGCAAGCCCTCGCCCGAAGGCCACCACAGGTCGCGCTCCACGCAGCGGGCGGTCTCGTCCTCACCCAGCAGCTTGCCATAGCGCACGAGACCGTCACCGGTCAGCTGAACCTGGTCCCAGTCCGCTGCTCGGCGCCACTCATCGAGCGCCACGGCGGCCTTGACCACGTGTTCGCGCTCAAATTGACGCTCGGGACCCTCATCGACCAGCATATACAGCGCCGGATATACCTCACCGCGCATAGCATCGGCCATGATACCAAGCTTGCCGCGCACGCCAGCCTTCCACGCCGTCCAAGCGCAAGCGTCGAGCGTCGACACGCCCAGCAGCGGAACATTGGCACCACGCGCGAGGCCCTTGGCAGTGGAGATGCCGATGCGCACACCCGTAAAGGACCCCGGGCCGCGGCCGACCACATAGCAACCAACATCGCTGCGATCCAGACCGGCTTGAGCCAGCACGCCATCAACGGTATTCACGAGCTCAACGTTGGCGTGACGGCGACACATGTGGTCGCCACTCACGAGCTTCGTCTCGCCCGTCTGCCCATCAATCCAGCTTGCCGCGCAGGCAAGCATGTCGGTCGAGGTATCGAGCGCCACCACCAGCGCGTTGTCGTTATGCAAGCTCATCTTGTACAGCCTTATCAATCAAATGGGAAAGCTCCATTGCGCGGTCACCGTGCGCCTCAAGCGTTATCGTTCGCACATCGCTGTCGCCCTCATCGCGCTTGAGCGTCACCGAAAGATACTCATCCGTCAGCTCGTCCTGGAATTGTTCGCCCCATTCCAGCAGGCAAGCACCCTCATAGCCCAGCACATCGAAAATGCCCGTATCCTCGAGCTCGTAGGCATGCTCCAGGCGGTATAGATCAAAGTGAAACAGCGGAATACGACCTTGATCGTGAACGGCCATGAGCGCGAACGTAGGGCTCGTAACCATATGCCCATCGCCCAGCCCGCGCGAGACGCCCTTGGTAAAGTGAGTTTTGCCCACTCCCAGGCCACCGGTCAGGATGAGCACATCGCCGTCCTCAAGGCACGGTGCAATTAGCTCGCCAAAGTACTCCGTATCGGCAGCGCAAGTCGTTTTGTAAGTACCTACCCCCAGGCGCTCCAGGGACATATATGCTCCTTATTATTCCGAGGCGTCCTCTGGCGCGGGATGTCGCTCCAGATAGTCGCCCAGCATCTTAAAGTCTTCCTCCAGCAGCTCCTGCCACGCCGGATTGCGCAGCGCTGCTGCCGGATGGAACGTGGGCATTACCACAAAATGCCCCATCTGGTGGAACCTGCCGCGCAGCTTAGTAATGCCAATCTCGGTCTTTAGCACAAAGTGCGTCGCGGGGTTGCCGAGCGTCACAATAATATCGGGCCAGATGCTTCGAATCTGCTCGCGCAAAAACGGTGAGCAAGCCAGCACTTCCTCGGGGCGCGGATTGCGGTTTCCCGGCGGGCGGCACTTAAGCACGTTGGCAATGTAGACGTCTTCGCGTTTGAGCCCCGCCAGCGACAAAATGCCGTTGAGGTCCTCGCCTGCCGCCCCCACAAAGGGCTCGCCCTGCAAATCCTCATTACGGCCCGGCGCCTCGCCAATAAACATCACGCGAGCGCGGGGGTTTCCCACGCCAAACACGATGTTGTGGCGCGACTGGTAAAGCTGGCAAAGGTGACAATCGCCCAGAACGGCCTCGATCTCCTCGAGTGCGACCTCACGCGGCGCCTGATGGCTATGGCCGGGAATGTGCATGACGCCCACAGCGACTCCTACACGTAGACCTTGTCGAGACGCATACCAAAGCCGCAAGCGACCTCGTAGTTAATCGTGCCGCGTAGGCGCGCCATCTCGTCCATGGTAATCTCGGCATCTCCATCGCGGCCGACAATGATCATCTCGTCACCATACTCGGCCTCGGGAATCTCATGCGCCGGGTTGGACTGAATGGCGACCATAAACTGGTCCATGCAGATATTGCCCACCTGACGCACACGCTCGCCGCGATACAGCACGTCCATACGATTGGAAAGCGTACGCGAAAGGCCATCGGCATAACCGATCGGAAGGGTGCAGATCTGAACGCGCGTGCGCGGTACGCGGTAGGTAAAGCCGTAGCCCACGCCCTCGCCCATCGCAGGATGCGCCACGCGCGTCACACGCGCGTGGACGCTCATGACGGGATCAAGCTGCATCACGCGACCACTCAGCTCACATGGCTGCAGACCATACAAACCGATGCCGGCACGAATCATGTCAAAGTGCATTGAAGAATCGAGCATCGAGGATGGCGTATTGGCACAATGCACGATACCGCATTCAAAACCTGCGTCCTTAATGGCCTGAACGGCCTCGGTAAAGCGCTGACACTGCAGCTTGTAGTCCCAGCCCGAAGGTTCATCGGCCGTGGCGAAGTGCGTAAATACGCCGTCGCACTGAATACCGCGATGGAAGCTGATGCCGCGGACAAAGTCGAGCACCTGTGTGTAGTGAACGCCGATACGATTCATGCCCGTCTCGATGGCAAGATGGTACTTGCCCACCTTGCCCGCCGCGACGGCGCATTCGCCATACGCGAGAGCAAAATCGGACGTATAGACCGAGGGCATGATATCGAACTCGAGCAATGCAGGAATAGCCTCGATAGGCGGCTCGCTTAGAATCAGGATGGGTTTCGTAATCCCGCCCTGTCGGAGCTCAACGCCCTCGTTAACCGTCGCCACGGCAAACATGTCGGCACCGGCCGAATACATGATCTTGGCGCACTCAACAGCTCCATGACCATAAGCATCGGCCTTGACCACGCAGCACAGGCGCTGACGTGGATTCAGCAAGTTCTTATAGGCCCTCGTGTTGCGACGGAGCGCCCCGCGGTCGATCTCGACCCAGGACCAGCGCGTCAAATCGGCTTTATTCACGATTAGTCATCCGACCCTTCGTCCATGATTCCCAGATCTTCGAGCGCATCCTTTGCCGCCAGCTCCATGGCAGGACCGATCAAGTCGATAAGATCGGTCGCGATAACGCTCTTCTCACCATACTCCGTCGCCGCAGCAAAACCGGCGTAGCTGTGAAGTGCGACGGCGTACGAATACAGCAGCTCCCAACGATCCATCTCGTCGCGCATGGTGGCAAGCGTGCCGGCCAAAATACCCGCGAGAACATCACCAGAACCGGCAGTTGCCAGAGAAGCCGGACCCGAGAGTGGCAGCAGCACGCGCTCAACGCCACAGATAGCCGTCGTCGGCCCCTTGGCTATGACCACCAGATTGTCGGAGCCTGCAGCCCAGACAACCTTCTGCGCGGCCGCAATCGCGGTACCAAGGTCGTTCACCTCGTCACCGGCAACTAGGCGCGAAAGCTCACGATAGTGCGGCGTCATAACCAACGGCTGCTCGCGGCGATACATCTCGGGGTTACTATCAATACCGTCAATGGCAATCTTAGCAAGGCAGTTGAGTGCATCGGCGTCCAAAATTAGCGGTACATCAAGCTCGAGCAAGCCCGAAACCACCTGCATAGCGCCGGCAGACGTCGTCATACCGGGACCGCACAGCACGCAGCTGTACTTCTTTGCGATCTCGCACACCGTCATGCGCGCAGCGGCGCCAAAGGAGCCGCGGGAATCAGACGGAATAGCAAAGACCGGAATCGAAGGAAGTGCCATGCGAATGAGATTGGCGCAGGCGTCAGGAGCCGCGACTGCCACGTAACCAGCACCCGCGCGAGCTGCAGACTTGGCCGCCATAATGGCAGCACCAGGATATTGCGCAGATCCGGCGACAATAAGCACGGAGCCACGGGAATACTTATCGATATTCGATGGTAGCGGAGCAAAGTAATCAACTAAGTCACCGGGCTCGACAATCTCGGCGGCGTGGTCGACATCATCGATGACCTCGTCAAGACGGTCGTAAAGATTGCCGCAGATCAAATCGCCAGCATACTCAGGACCATCAGCGCTATACAGACCAATCTTGGGCGCAATCATCGTCACCGTGCGCTCGGCACGAATGCAGTCGTCATCAACAACGCCCGTCTCGGCATTCAGGCCCGAGGGGACATCAATGGATACGACACAATCGGCGCATTCATTGACCGTAGGAATCCAAATGGAAAACGGCGCACGCAGATTCCCGTGGAAACCGGTACCAAAAATGGCATCGACAACAACATCGGCCTTATCGATCAAAACCTCGAGTTCGTCACGCGAGGGACCGACGCAAACGTGCACATCGCGGCCGGCAGTTCGACGAGCAACATGACGTGCCAGAGCAGCAGGAATCTCATCCGGCTCAACCGGAGAAACGATATCCACGTCCACACCCTTGTGGCTCAGGATATCGGCGGCAACCCAACCGTCGCCGCCATTATTACCAAAACCGACCAGAACGAGAACCCGATCGGGATTGAGCTTCAAGACCTCGTTGGCGGCAAACTCACCCGCTAGCTCCATAAGCTCGGCCTTCGAAGTCCCTTCGCGTTCGATGATATCCTCGAGACGAACGACTTCTTCGGTACTCAAAACCGGTTTCATCTATGCTCCTAGCGTATCTTGCGAAGCATCGCCAAGGTGCTCCGTCAATGCTGAATTCTGCAGCTGCTCAAGCTCATCTAAAACAGAGCGAGCCTCTTTAAATGTCTGCGCTACGCGTTTCTTGGTACTCACCTTTTCCTCTTTTGGCTTAGGCCGAGCATCTTCGGTAATCGCGATGGCATTCGCAACGGCTAAGTCTCCTGTAAGCGTAATGGAAAGAGCAACCTCAACAACACCCAGTTCTTGAGCGATCTCGAGAGCACGGCCCGAAAGCAGCGCCTTCGGTTTGCCGAGTTTATCACGCGTTACCGAAACATCCTTGCGACCCACGCCTTGACTAAAACCCGTGCCAAGAGCTTTAAGCACCGCCTCACGCGAAGCAAAGCGGCTCGCATAGTGAGCAGCGGGACGCGATGATGCATCGCAATACGCACGCTCTTCTTCGGTAAACACACGCCGAGCAAACGACGGCGTCTTTTCAAGAATTGATTTCATGCGGGAAATCTCGACGATATCAACGCCGATACCAGCTTCAGCCATGTTCACCTCCATATCGCACAGACTAAGTTATTGTAGCCCGTTCACAGAAGATGCGACAAACGAGGGTTATAAAACACAGCTACTATGTGAGACAAAACCCGTAAACGCAAAAAAGGGGAGGCCGCGTGGCCTCCCCCTTCTGCAGTTTCGATGACGGCTCGGTGCCGTCCACCGGTCAGCGGCGCCCTGGCCTCCCACGGGCTGGCCCCGCAGTACTCTCGGCGCGATG